>NZ_JBJMLX010000253.1:0-8819 GCF_045805085.1 Niastella sp. | reverse complement strand
TCCCGGTGATGGCAGCGATGTGGCTAAATTAGTGAAGGTGAACGCGGTCACCGGCCAGGAAACCTTGATCAAGAGCCTGCTTGTTGATGGTAAATTCCATGACAAAATTATCTTTCTTCCAAAACAAAGCTCATTCAATGACATGTTCATAGGAACCTGGAATCAACTGGGTGTATTAGGGATCGATGCAGTTACGTTGAACTATCTTCCTCTAACGCTTACCACGTCGTTAAACAAAACGTACAATTATCTCACTACTAACTAAAGGATTCATTAATTCATTATAATAATAGCAAAGGTCCCGACTACGCCGGGACCTTTGCTTTATTCCATTTTCACATTTGCGAATTTTCAAATTTGCCAATTACTTCTTCAACTGCTCCAGTATCCATATAGCATGCGCATTCTTAGGATCCAGTTGCACCGCCTTTTCATAATTCTCAATCGCTTCTTTCTTCTTACCACTGCGTTTATACGCTTCTCCCAGGCTTTCAAATGCCGTTGACGAGTTGGGGTATTCCTGGGTATTCAGTTCAAGTATTTTAATAGCGGCGGGCATTTTCTTCAACTGACGCAGATCGCTCGCTACGTAGTTCAGCTGGGTTTCATCAAACACCAAACCCGGACTTCTGTTCGCCTTCATGGTCTTATATTCTTCGATCGCTTTGTCAACGTTCTTGTTTTTCACCGTTTCCAAAACAAAATCATGCAAAGCCCAGGTATAACGATACGGCTTAACAGGAATGGAAGGCATTAAAATATGATACGCAATATCATTGATCTGGTTCATCGAATTAGCCAGGATCACCACGCCTGTTTTTTTAGTCCGGTTCAACAGGATAATTGATTTATAACCGCCTGTAGTGCCATCTTTCCATAAGTATTCATCGCCGTCGTTGGATTTTTCGAGCGTCCAGCCGAGGGTTACCTGTCCTTCGTTTTTCCCCTTTGAAATGTGAGGAATATGCGCTAATTGCATAGCGGGATACAGATCGGTTTTCACCAGTCCTAAGTTGGCCGCAGCAAACGTCAGCAGGTCGTTCATATCAGACCGGATGGCGCCGGTACCCGCAATAGCAGGCATATCCCAGTTCTTAACCAGGGCGCCATATTCGGAGTGGCCGGGCGCCAGTGTTTTTAACTGCGCAGGGGTAAGGGTAATGGTGGTATTGGTCATGCCCAATGGTGCGCAGATCCTTTCTTTCACCAGCGTTTCAAATGGTTTACCTCCTATTATTGACAGAATATTACCCAGCAATCCATAACCGGGGTTGGAGTATTGGAACCAGGTACCGGGTGCATAATCAAAATTGCTCCGGCTTACGTAATCGTATAACTGCTCGGTAGTATAATCGGCAAATGGATTGTCGGGGTCTTTGGGATCATAGTTATCCGGCATGCGGGGCCAGCCAACCGAATGGGAGGCCAGATGTTGCAGGGTGATGGGTTTTCCTTTTATCACCGGAACATTTACACTGGCGGGCAGATATTTTGAAATAGGATCATCGAGGTTCACCTGTTTTTTCACCACCATATCAGCCAGCAGCAGGGAGGTAAATACCTTGGTAATGCTGCCAATTTCATACAAAGTATTGCCATCGGGCTTGCTTTCTTTTTTATCTTCGAAAGAACCCGCCCCCACCACCTGGCGTTTGCCGGTAGCGTCTATAGTGCCCACCACCATACTGGGGCATCTTTTAAGCTGTACTTCCTTGTTGATAATGGCGTAAATGTCGTCGGCAGATAGTTGCCCAAAGCTGATGCAACAGCCAAGCGTGAGCAGAAGACCGGTTAGCAGGTAAACTTTCATGGTTTAAATAGGATTAAAAAAGATATAATGGATAAACGAACGACAATATACAAAAGATGTTGTTTTTACCTAAAAAAAGGCCCTCCCGGGGTGTCGGGAGGGTAGTATTAAAAAAAGATTAGAAAGCCTGGTTATTTATCGCCCATTGGCCTTTAGTACAACAACGTCTTTTTGCACCTTGTCCTCATAGGTCTTTTTGATGATGTAATGCCAGTTACGTTCAGCTACATCCACAAAGAAGATCTCGCCTTTTTGATGGGCAGCCACGGCGTCCTGCACTTCTTTCGGGAACATCAGTTCACCAAAGAACCAGTCAGTATCGCCTTTAGTGCTATTGCCATCCATAGTGTATTGGTCACTCAGTTGTTCCCAGGGAGTGCCTGCATTGGCTTTAGCCACGATCAGTTTTTTCAAACTGTCTATTTGCGAAGGCGACAGGGAGCTGCCATCGAGGAAAATATAACTGGCGCGGTAGGCAACGGATTCTTTTGATTCCACCACTTTGTAGGTAACGTACCCTACGGAAAAGATATCGCCCTGCTTTTGCCGTAATAACCTTTTGTCAATAAGCGATGTGTCCTTGCCATACGTGAGATGTAAAAGAGCCGGTTTAAGATCCGGGTTGGCATCTACGAATTGTTGGGCCTGTTGTGTTGTTCCGATCTTTTGAAACTTTTCTACCAATGTTGGTTGTGCAATAGCGGCTGCCGAAAAGAGCACTAATAAAACCGACAAGCTAAATTTCATATATTATTGTTTTCTGTTGTTTTAATTACGTTCCGGGTAGCTAATAAACAAAAGCAAGAACAAGAAGTTTTGGAAGTTACTATTTTTTGCCTGATCCGGATACGGCGATTTATGAAATAAATTGATAATTATTTGCAAAAACTCAGCCATTTTTGCTAGTAACTGCGCAAGAAACGGGTTTTACAGCCGGCTGCTATGATGGAGTTTTGCTGTATAAAATAGAGGTTATGGAAAAGCAACAGGAAATAAATTATAACCGGATAGCCGAAGCTATTGAGTTTTACCGGCATCATTTCAAAGACCAGCCTTCGCTGGAGGTGGTGGCTGAACATGTGCACGTAAGCCCCTTTCACTTTCAACGGATGTTTAAAGACTGGGCCGGTGTTACACCCAAACAATTCCTGCAATACCTGACCCTGGAGCATGCCAAACAGGTGTTGAAAAAGGGAACTGGGGTTACTTTGCTGGATGCTGCCTTTGAATCGGGTCTCTCCGGCACCAGCCGTCTGCACGATCTTTTTATAAAAGTAGAAGGCATGACGCCTGGCGAATACAAACACGGGGGTGAACAGCTGGCCATCAATTACAGTTTTGCCGAAAGCCCGTTTGGCACCATCATTATCGCATCCACCCACAAGGGTATCTGCTATATGGCGTTTGTTGATGAAGCCGAAGAAACGGCTTTGCAGGAGTTGAAGAACCAGTTCCCGAATGCGAAGTACCGCCAGCTTTCAGATATAATACAGCAGAACGCCCTGTTCATCTTCACCCAGGACTGGAACAAGCTGCACGAAATAAAACTGCATTTAAAAGGCACGCCCTTCCAGTTAAAAGTATGGGAAGCGTTGCTGCGGATCCCCATGGGCGAATTAATTACCTACTCGGGTATTGCAGGAAAACTGAACAGTCCGCAGGCATCCCGGGCCGTAGGGTCTGCCGTAGGCAGTAACCCGGTTGCGTTTTTAATTCCCTGTCACCGGGTAATAAAGGCAAACGGCGAATTTGGCAATTACCATTGGGGACCTACCCGCAAGAACGCCATGATCGGTTGGGAGGCATCAAAACTTTCTTCAGCAATTTAAATGCAGCAGTATGGATCTATTCAATCAGCATATAGACGAAACTATAAACTATCTACCGCAGGATGGCACCGTTAATTATTACGGTAAATTGTTAACCGTTAAACAGGCCGATCATTACCTGGATAAACTGTTAACCACCATTCACTGGAAAAACGACGAAGCCGTGATCTTTGGCCGGCACATCATCACCAAAAGAAAAGTGGCCTGGTACGGTAACGACAATTACGACTATACCTACTCCAAAATTACCAGGCATGCATTAAAATGGACACAAGAATTGCTTGAGCTAAAACAATTGGTAGAAAAGAAGACCGGCGATTCTTTTAATTCCTGTTTATTGAACCTGTACCATAACGGTGATGAAGGCATGGCCTGGCACCGCGATGATGAAAAAACACTGGGCGAGAATTCCGCCATTGCCTCTTTTAGTTTTGGGGCGGAACGCAGGTTCTCTTTTAGGCATAGACAAACAAAAGAAACCATTTCCATGATGCTGGAACATGGCAGCCTGCTGGTGATGAAAGGCGCCACCCAAACGCACTGGCTGCATTGTTTACCCAAATCGAAACGTATTACCACGCCCAGGGTAAACCTTACTTTCAGAACTATGATACAGTCATAAATGCTTAAAGTATAGCCATGAATTAACGCTGATTACCGGTTTGGTGTGCGCTGTATGCATTACAGCGAGCTGAAAGAGAAAAATGCCTTATTTTAGTGGGCATACTATATGAAAAAGCCAGCACCCAACTATTTCCTGATTATCGTTTTTCTGTTAATTCAATCTGCTGTTATTGCCCAAAAGACCATCCGCATTGCCTGCGTGGGCAATAGTATTACGTTCGGAGCCAGGTTAACACATCCAGAAAAGAATGCTTATCCGGCGCAGTTACAACAAATGCTGGGCGATGGTTATGAGGTGATGAATTTCGGGAACAGCGGTAAAACCGTGATAAAGAATTGTGATCGGGCTTATATGGCCACGCCAACCTATCAGCAGGCGTTGAAAAGCAACCCGGATATTGTTTTTATAAAACTGGGCACTAACGACAGCCGCCTGCCTTACCGGTTACAGATAGATAGTTTTGTTACAGACTATAAAACGCTGGTGCATTCATTCCAGAACCTGTCTACGCATCCGCGTATTATTTTGTTATTACCGGTTACCTCCTACAAGGCAGATACAATGTTGCAAACGGAGCAGGCCATTGCCAAATTGATTCTGCCCCGCATCAGGCAGGTAGCCTTTGACGAAAAACTGGAGCTGGTCGATCTGCATAGCATAACCCAGGACATGCCGGCTACATTTCCTGACAGTTTGCATCCATCGTCCCTGGGCGCCACCATCCTGGCAAAACGGTTGTACGAGGTAGTGGTGAGTAAAACAGATAAATCATTCGACATCTTAAAAAAGATAAAAGAGCCCATCACGGTTTCTTCTTATTACGGCTATGAATGCGCCGATTTTAATTTCAATGGACATAAGGCCAAAATTGTAAAACCGCGTGTGGTGGCAGAAGGCAGGCCATGGATCTGGAATGCCCGTTTTTGGAATGTGGAACCGCAAACAGAGATCGCCTTGCTCGATCGCGGGTTTCATGTTGTGTATTGCGATGTAGCCGAATTGTTCGGAAATGACGAAGCTATCAACACCTGGAATAAATTCTACGATATGCTGCAAAAAGCCGGCTTGTCAAAAACAACCTGTCTGGAAGGCTTCAGCAGAGGGGGCGTATACGCCTACAACTGGGCGGCACAAAACCCGGGCAAGGTAGCCTGTGTGTATGTTGATGCGCCCGTGCTGGATGTAAAAAGCTGGCCCGGTGGTAAAGGAAGCGGCAAAGGTAGTGCCCCCGAATGGGAAACCTTTAAAAAAGATTATGGTTATACCAGCGATGAACAAGCCCTCACCTTCAAAGGCAATCCCATTGATAAAATACCGCAGATCGTACAGGGCGGCTATCCCATGCTACACGTTGTAGGCGATGCAGATAGCGTGGTGCCCCTTAGTGAAAACACGGCCATCTTTGAAAAACAGGTACTGGCCCTGAACGGAAACATCACTGTGATCCATAAACCCGGTATTGATCATCACCCGCATAGTCTGCCCAATCCTGCACCCATTGTTGATTTTATTTTAAAAGCCACGCATAAGCAGGTGATGTTCGCTACTATAGCAGCGCCGGGTTCAGAATACCGCTTTGGCAATGAGACCGACTGGTGGGATAATTACAACGACATTCAATATACGCTGGACAGTGTGGGTAAGCTGGATGTGTTGTTGTTAGGCAATTCCATTACGCAGGCAATAGGTCACAGAAGGCTTGAAGTAAAAGGTGCCGGAACGCATGCCTTCGACAGTGCCTTGTCTGCCTACAAATATGGCGTAGCAGGTATCCGGGGCGACAGAACGCAAAACCTGTTGTGGCGGGTACAGCATACCGATTTTTCAAAAGCCGATCCTGCTGTAGTAGTGGTAACAATTGGCGTGAACAATTTCCGGGACGATGATGCAACTGATGTAGTGGCGGGTATTCAATCCGTATTAAAAGCAATTGCAATAAAGCTGCCGAAGACAAAGATCATTTTAACAGGCCCGTTGCCGACGGGTAATAAAGTCACCGATGATTACCGAAGAAAATATCAACTGGTACATCAACAGATCCGGCAATTGGTAAATAACCGCAATATCTTCTTCAGCGATCCTTCAAAATCGTTGATAGATGCAGGTAGCGGCAACCTTGCCGATGGTTGTTACCGGCCCGATGGCATTCACCTGACTGATAAAGGCTACACTGCCTGGGTGCGTGCCTTACAACCAGTAATAAAACAGGTATTGGGAAAATAATGCCGTCAACTATACTTCCACGGCTTCCCCGTTGTATTTGTTGCGGTATTCCATGGGCGATAATCCCGTGATCTTTTTAAATACGGTGCGGAATGCTTTAATGTCGGAATAGCCAACATCATACATTACTTCATTCACGTTTTTGCGGCTGTTCTCCAGTTGTTTTTTGGCCGCTTCAATTTTTACCCGTTGGATGTATTCGATGGGGGTGTTGTTGGTTGCTTTTTTAAACCGGCGAATAAAATGCCGTTTGCCGATGGCGTATTTGACGGCCAGTTCTTCCACCGAAATACGTTCGGTAACATTCTTCTCAATAAATTCCTGCGCTTGTTTTATGGGTTCGTCCTCATGTTTCTTTTGGCCATTGAACATGATGAACGGGGATTGCGTTTTGCGGTCTATTTCCAGTGCGTATACTTTGGCTGCCATGATAGCCATTTCACGGCCGGCATGTTTTTCAACCAGGTGCAACAGCAGGTTCCAATAGGAGGAGGCGCCGCCACTTGAATATAAACCCTGTTGCTCGGTAACAATTCTGCCATCTACTAAAGTGACCTCAGGGAACATTTCCCGGAATTCATTAGCAGTGAGCCAGTGACTGCTGCATTCTTTTCCATTCAATAAACCGGTAGAGGCCAGCAGAAAAGCGCCGATACACAAACTCGCCACTTCAGCGCCATTATGATATTGGTCAACGATCCAGGGAAGGAACGCTTCATTCTTTTTAATAACTGTTTTCAATTCGCCGCCAATGGCAGGCACCAGAATGAGATCGGTTTTCTTTACATCACTGATCAATACATCGGCATGAACCGTAAAGGTTCCATTATGTAACTGCACTTCTTTGGTGAGCCCAACCAGCTGAACTTTAAAAGCAGGCGGTTTGCCCATTGATGCCAGAAAATCGTTTACACCGGTAAAAATGATGCGCGGGTCAACAATACTTGCCATTACCGAATCGTGCGGAATAAGAATGCTAACGTGTTTCATATATAATAGCAATAGTTGTTATATAATTAGGAAAGCGGCAAGCTCCAAGCCGCAAGCTTCAGCAATACACTTCTGCGCGGTTGCCGCGTCGCGGATCTTTGCCCTCTGCCCTTTGCCTTCTGCCCTGAATAAAGGTACTAAACAATAAAGTCGCGAACAACCCGTCAGGAAGTCATTTTCACACTCTATCAATCAGGACAACCGTTGGTACTTTTGTAGTAACAATACCATAATCAGTGCGATATGCGAAAAGTAATTGTATCTATAAATGTGACGCTGGACGGCTTTATGGCTGGCCCTGATTGCGGGTTGGACTGGCATTTCAAAAGCTGGAATGAGGAAATGGCGCGGGCAACGGCTGAACAGCTGAGCAGGGCAGATACCATTTTACTGGGCGGTATCACTTACAGAGGCATGGCGCAATACTGGAATTCGAACCCTGTGAACCTGATCCGGCCGCGCGGAGACCTTGACTTTGCTTATTTGTTGAACAGCTATCCTAAAGTTGTTTTCTCAAAAAGCATGACCGCCGTCACCTGGAATAATGCGCGGCTGGCTAAAAGGGAGATCGAAGAGGAAGTGATTGAATTGAAACACCGCGATGGAAAAGATATGATCGTGTATGGAAGCGGAAAAATTGTAGCCACATTAACAAAGCTGGGATTAGTTGATGAGTTCCGGATGTGGGTGCATCCTGTTGTGATTGGCTGTGGTAAACCGGTGTTCAAAGAGTTAGTGGAGATGCTTGACCTGCAGTTGATAAAAACTGAGATATTCAGTTCGGGCGTGGTGACCTTATGTTATTGTGTTAAATAAAAGAACCTGCCAGGTCAATAATAAGTTGGCCTGGCAGGTTCGTAGCTCCTTTAGCTACATAAAGAATTGTTCTGTAACAATCTTGCCATCCTTGATCGTGTAGGTGCAAAGCTCAGTCATGTCCCAATGCTGTTTGTTCTTCATCGTAACATCCATGTGCATGGTGCAGGCAAAAGAATTGGCGGCAACTACTGGTTCACTAACTTCCATTTTGTTCATGGATTCAACCATGTCGCCCCATTTTTTGCTTTTTTCCATAATAGCGTCGAGACCCTTTGTTTCCTTTTCAAAATCGGGAGAAGCCTGAGGTTCGATGCTCATAGCATCCTTTGCAAATAATTCTTTCTGCGCTGTATCAAACTGACCCTGACGGCACAGTTCAACCAGGCGGTTGGCAATCTGATTCGTAGTCATGGCGTTTTATTTTGTATGAAGCTACTTAAAAAATCATTCCACTCCACGGCCAATTGACTTCAATTTTAATAAAGGTTCTCCCCAACAAGTCGGGGAAGAACCACTTTAATGT
>NZ_JBJMLX010000252.1:0-12912 GCF_045805085.1 Niastella sp. | reverse complement strand
CGGGAGAATGCCTGAGCATCGCCCGTCCAGCCAAGGCGTTCATCACGTTGCGGGCAATCAGTGGGCACATCGAGGAAATTACCGCGTTGTCCCCATTGAATATTATGTTGTAATTGATTGAGCAATGGCTGTGAGCAGGTAAAGCTGCCCGTGGGTTGCATGTCTGAATACAGGGCAACCGCCGTGAAGTTGTCGGGGTTTATTTCTCCGGGATAGCCTTCTACCTGTATATACCGGAAGCCAAACCAGGAGAAATGCGGCTCCAGTGTTCTTTCTTCCTTACCATCCAGGATATAGGTGGCCGTTGTTTTGGCGGCTCGTAAGTTTTCGGTATAGAAATTACCATTTTTATCCAGCACTTCGGCATGCTTTATCACAATGGAATCGCCGCTGTTGCCTTTTGCTTTTACCATTACCCAGCCAACAAGGTTCTGGCCAAAGTCGAGCACGGTTTTTCCATTGGGCGTGGTAAGCACTTTTACGGGTTTGAAGGTCTCATGCTTTCTTACCGGTTCATTATATGTTGGGACCAAGACCTCTTTTGAAAAATCGCCGGTTTGTACGCCGCTCCATGCCGCTTCGTTGAAGGCTGCATTTGCCCAGCCGGTTCTTTCCTCGCGGGTATCTACAGTTTCGCCATGGTATATTTCGTCATAACGGATAGGCCCGGTGGAAGACTTCCAGGTGCCATCGGTTATCAGATCCTGGGTAGAACCATCGGTATACGTGATGGCTATCTGTACCAGCAAGGCGGCATCGCTGCCCCAGGAGTTTTTATTACCACTCCAGGCCAGGTAACCGCGGTACCAGCCATTGCCTACCGAAACGCCAATAGTGTTGGGGCCGGCAACCAGTAACGGCGTAACATCATACACCTGGTATTGCAGGCGTTTGTTGTAACTCGTCCAGCCGGGAGTGAGGTACGCATCCCCTACCCGTTGCCCGTTTATCCGGGCTTCGTACATTCCATGCGCCGTAATATAGGCAGTGGCTGTGCGGATCTTTTTCGGTAAGGAGAATGTTTTACGAAACAGGATGGCCGGGCGGTTAACCGCATCTTCGGTAAACCCGGGCATGATCCACTGGGCTTTCCAGTCGGCAGCTGTTGATAAAGCTGTTTGAAAGGTTGCCGGTGCGCTCCAGGGTGTAACGATGCCGTTATTGTCCCAAACGCGTACCTGCCAGCTGTATTTAGTGGCTGGTTGCAATGGATTGCCAGCATAGGGCACCTGTACCGATTGCGCGGAATTGATCTTTCCGCTGCTCCATACGGCGGTTTTGCCGGCTGTTACTTTTATTTCCCAGGCAGATTGTTGCACGTTGCGCCGGGCGCCCGAAAGCTGCCAGCTAAAACGCGGTGTTGTGACGTTTATTCCAAGGGGATTTACAAGATTTTCAGTGAGCAGGTGTTGCAGCTGCAGCGTAACCTGGCCGGTTGCACCCAAAGTACCTAACAGGATGCACCAGACAGCAATGAGCAGTTGTTTTTTCATTGACAAGCCTTTTTTTGTTTTAAGATGAACAAGGTAAGGAAAACCACCGATGCGCCATCCTGCTTAATCCTGATTGCGACTCTTGCGGTTATTTGCGTTCGGGTGCTAAAATTGTTTAGTGCCTGCCGGCGCCTGGTTTTAGGCTAGTGCTTACTGTTAAAATAAAAACCTCCCGATCTATCGAGAGGCCTTCTGTTTGTCCCGGTTATGAAAATTCAGATTACAATTCTACTAATTGATCCTCTACGGATGCATCTTCTTTTGTATAGGTAACGCCGTCTATTTTCACCTGCTCTTTATTCAACAAAGTGATATTACCACCTTTGTTACTTAATTGGGCGCCCTGTCCGGTTAACTTTATGCGTACCGTATCTCCGGCTGGTAAAACCTGGTTGCCGATAGTGTCGGCCTTTTTCAATTTGTCAACGATCTGCCAACCTGATAAATTGATATCCTGGTTGGTTTTGTTAAGCAGAATGATATATTCTTTTCCAGGTTCTTCCCCTTTTGGATTTACCATGGCCGCAATGATGCGAATATTTGCTTTTGTTTGATCGGGAGGTTGTGGTTCGGTGATGGGATTGCCGTGCACATCATCTGTATGAAATGATTGCGATTGAAAAGCGGTAAATACGGCAGCCCAACGATTGCGGCTGGCAAAATGGAAGAGCAATCCCCCATCCTGCCAAATGCCATTGTCGCCAAAAAAACTACCAGGGGGATTACCCTGGTTCATATGAATATCGTGAATGCCGGTGCTGGGGTTTATTTCGGCGAAATACTTATCTTTTCCGCTATTGTCCTGCCAATGCTGGCCAAAGGCATAAACAACAGCCGAGTCGTCGCGGATGGCCTGTTGCACAAAAAAATCAAGCCGGTCGTTTAAGTCGTCATTGTCGCCGGGCCCCTGGGAAGGCAGCGGGATCATTTCGGCGTGATCGAACAGGTTGCGCCGGATGAAATCGAGCGCCAGGCCGCCAGGTTTTGAGTCGAGCGCGGTAAAGCCAACGGCCAGATCAGCCTGATTCAATGCATCGGTGATCTCATGATGAAAATCATCGCTGGCATAATATAATACCTGGCTGGGTGCTTCGCTTGATTTAGTATTGATGGCAATACGGTGGGGATTATTTCCGTGGTTGATGAGTATCTGGTAATGCTCGCTTTGTGCTGTGGCGCGCAGGCTTGCAAATGCCTTGCCTTTCAGTACGCCGTAGTGTGCTATAGGCATAAATAATGGGGTTTAACTGGTCAATGTATAATCACTTTTAGTTTATAAATGTACCAATCAACCCATTCATAAAAACAGGTATTTATACCTTTTTTAGCTTCTTAACCTACTGGTAATATTGAATCGTGAAACGGCAAACGTGAAACGTGAAAGGACTCGCGGCAACTCAGATAAACCACAAAACTCAAGAACTAACAAACTAAAGAACTCAATAACCTACTAATCTAATAACTTAAACTTAGAACCACGAACGCAGCGTGTTAAACCAGAGCTTGTTAACGTGTTAACTTGTCAACTATATCAACCTTATCAACTCATCAACAGCCCATTGGTATCCGTAGTAAGCACTTCACTCATGTAATCAAAAAACGGGCGCATGTTTTTAAACGTCTCACTGGCTGTTGCGAGAAATTGATCGCTCAATACTTCTTTGTCGGAAAAACGCCGGATCAGCAGGTATTGTTTATAGCGTAACAGGTCAATGGCTTCATGACCGGCATCGAAACCTTTGGGCGTGGTTTTTACCTGTTCGCCTGTAAGGGCGCCAAAGGTGGCAGTGAAGGTTTTGCTTTTCAGGATCTTTCTTAACGGGCCGGCATCAAAAGCAATTTCATCGCGAATGCGTTTCAGGTCTTGCGCATTAGGCGCCCAGAAACCACCGGCCAAATAACTGTTGCCCGCTTCCAGATGAAAATAATAACCACCCCGCCTGAATTTGGTAGCGCGTTTAAAATTTCCGCTCCAGTTTGTTTTGTAAGGTGTTTTATCGCTTGAAAAACGAATGTCGCGGTAAATGCGATGCAGGCTTTTTTTGCCAGATGGAGTTTCTATTTCATCGTGTTTGTTCAGTTCCCGCAACAAGGCTTCGGCAAAAAGCTCCAGCTGCTCCTGTTCCTGTTGATACTTTTCTTTATGGGCATTGAACCAATCGCGGTGATTGTTCTTTTTTAAAGTCTGCAAAAAATCGAAACCTGATTTACGAATTACTGGTTGCGCTGTTGTTTGTTTTGCCATATTAATCCTTTGTCATCACTTTTTTACGGTGTTTGGTGCCCCATTTGTACAACTCGTGTATCAGGTCATCCAGCGACTCGCCATATTCTGTCAATGAATATTCCACAATAACGGGCACGGAGTCGTACACTGTTCGCTTTATCAGTTTGTTCATTTCCAGATCGCGTAATTCTTTTGATAACATGCGGTCGGTTATTTTAGGAATGTCCCTGGCTATTTCACTGAACCTTTTATTGCCAAATTGTAATGAGATAATGATCGGTAATTTCCATTTGCCGCTTAAAACACTGATGGCATCTGATACCGGTAGTATCATGCCCAGGCATTTATGGTATTCGCGTCCTTCCATTTTTGGCATGTTATTGATTTTTTATAGTATTGCTATATGCTGGTATAATGCTATATTTCCGGATAGTACTTACAAATGTATAGTAAAGGTACGCAGCTTTGTTGTGGATTGCCTCAATTCTTTTAATTGTTATTCAGACGGTTTATTGATCCGGATCATTTTCGGTATAAGGTTTAAAAAAAACAGATATGATTAATGTTATGCTTCAGGGTGTTTGGTGAATTTTAGTCTAAGGGTAAATTCTTAAGATAATTTAATATTTAAGTCTTACGTTAAAGGGTATCTTTGCGGCCTTTGATCGGATTACCCAACCAAACTTCAGTTGATCGTGAAAAAACATATTTCCCGTACCCAGGCATTTATGCTATGCCTTTGTATGTCCTTTTCGTACTATGGTTCATTCAGTCAATGTGGTACCGCACCTACTGCTGGTACAACACAAATTACAAACACCAACACCATTGTAAACTCTTATTACCAGGGTACAGCCAATGCTGTGAAGGGCACAACAAGCGTATCCGTTGGTACGCTTGATGTCAGAGGAAGTGCTACGGCCCTTTCCAATGGCGATATGGTGTTGATCATTCAGATGCAGGGCGCTGATTTTAATACTTCGAATAATGATACTTATGGTGATGGCGTTGCCGGTGGCAGTGCCAGCGGCTATTTAACCAGCAACCTGGTTGCCGGATCCTATGAATATAATGTTGTATCTGGTATCAGTGGTGGTACAATAACCCTGGGCGCCCCGTTGTCACATAATTATTACGCAAGGGCATTTACCTCTTCTGCAGGTATACAAACCTTCCAGGTGATCAGGATCCAACGCGAGTATAATTTAACGATCAATAATGGTAAATCCATAACGGCGCCTAACTGGAATGGCAGCACGGGAGGTGTAGTTGTTCTGGAAGTGGCCAATCAACTTACTTTTGGTAATGCCAGTTCGGCCGTAACGGTTGATGGAAAGGGATTCAGAGGCGGTGGTGGTAAAAGACTCGATGGCTCCGCAACTACTACTGTTACAAGGACCGATTATGTTTGGAACTCACCCGTCACAACGGCGGCCAATACAACCGGTGGCGCCAAAGGTGAAGGCATTGCCGGAACACCTATTTATTATTTAACAAACGGAGCTACTACTACTACTACTAATACAACTATTGAAGGATATGTGAATGGTTCCATGGGCCGTGGCGCTCCGGGTAATGCCGGTGGCGGTGGTACCGATGGTGATCCTAGTAGAAATCAATATAACCCCGGTGGCGGTGGCGGCGGTAATGGCGGCTCAGGTGGCCAGGGCGGTAGCGGCTGGGACGGTGGTACAGCCAGTGCAAGCACCTATCCTACCGGTGGTCATGGTGGGGCAGCTTATACGCAGGCTTCGGAAGCCCGTTTTGTTATGGGGGGCGGCGGTGGCGCCGGAACCAGTAATAATGCTACGGCCGGAACACAAGATTATTTAAGTAGCGGCGGCGTTGGCGGTGGGATCATTATCATCCGCGCCAAAACATTCAGTGGTAACGGCATCATATCGGCCAACGGTGCGGCGGCAAATGATATTACGTCAACATTCTCAACTGTAACAGATGCAGCCGGTGGCGGCGGCGCCGGTGGTTCAATTATAGTACTTACCAATACCAGTACAGCAGCAGGAAGCAACACCATCAGAGCCAGTGCTACGGGCGGTAAAGGTGGCAATATGGAAACTTATTGGGCGCATGGCCCCGGTGGTGGTGGCGGCGGCGGATATGTTTTAAACAACGCGCTGGGCGGTACAATTACCGTAACCGGTGGCGCAAACGGGCTTACCCATAAAGCTACCAAAACCGATCCGGTGGATCAGCCTTATGGTTCTTCACCCGGAGCAATTGGTGTTGTTAAGACAATTACCGGTACCCTCGGTTTCATAAACCTGTCGAACCCGGCTTCTCCCTGTGGCGCCCTGCCGATCACGCTTACCCAATGGAGTGGTGTATATAAGAACAACAAAACATATTTGAACTGGCAGGCGGAAAATGCCCTGAACTTTTCTCATTTTGTAGTGGAGCATGGCACCGATGGCATTCATTTTTCGCCATTGGGACAGGTTTCAACGGTTGCTTCAACCGCATTCTCCCAGTCATATTCGTATGAAGATGCTTTCCCTGTTGAAGGGGTGAATTATTACCGGCTGAAAATGGTTGACCTGGATGGAAAATATGCTTACAGTGGCATTCTTTTGATTCGTACCAACGGTTCAGGTATACAAATATCAGCTACCCCTAATCCTTTTACTGACCATGTAGTGATAAGCATTCAAAGCACTACCAATGAAACGGCCAGTCTGCGGCTGTTGAACAGCGACGGTAAGCTGGTTTGGCGGAAAACTATTTTTGTCAGTGCCGGAAACAATGTGCAATATTTCAACGACCTGCAATCATTGCCCAAAGGGGTGTACATTATAAAAGTAGATAAAGGCAATTCTACCGAAGCCTTTAAAATGATAAAACGATAGTTGCTTTCTTTTTGAAAAAACTAACGGGACTGCCTTCGAATGTAAACGAGGGCGGTCTCTTTTTGTTTCGAAGGGGCATCATTTCTTTCGTTTTGCTGCTTTTTGCGGGTTATACAATACAAAAAATAACCATGCAAACGTTTGCGCAACCTTTTGAAAGTAATGCAGCTTAAAAAAACTTAAACATTTGGTAAAACAACTTCCTTTATGAGCTTATATTTGGATGCTAAGTTTGCGCCATATGAATTTTCAACCAATTGTTCCCGACGACGGAGCGTTGTTACTGCAATTGAGAAAAGGGGACCGTATTGCTTTTGATGAGTTATTTAACCGCTTTGCCGAGCCCATTCACACGTATGTAAAAATGCGCCTGAATGGTTCGGAAGAAGCTGATGACGTACTGCAGGAAGTATTTATACGACTGTGGAATAAACGTCAGAGCATCGTTATTCATACCTCTTTCCGCAATTATTTATATACCATCGTTCAACACTGTATCTGCGACCACCAACGGGCATCTAAAAGAAAAAGGTACACCTTAACGGCCGAAATGCCCGAACACACTGAAGAACGGCCACAACCTGATGAACAATACCAGTACAAACAGGCTTACAGCATCTGGAGAAGCGCCACCAATAAGCTGCCCGGTCAAATGCGCCGCATCTATGCCATGAAAAATGAAGAGCAGCTTTCGGTTAAAGAGATCGCTTCAGAATTGCAGCTGAGTGAGCAAACCGTTAAGAACCAATTGCACACTGCCGGACAACGGATCGTAAAGATGTTGCGCCAGGTGCAAATGTTTTTTTAGGAATCACGATTCAAAATGACCAAATTGTTAACTCCCGCTTTTTTCTATATTTCCTCTAGTACCAGTTTACTTCATTAACCGTCTATTAACAAAAGCTAGTTTTTGCATGCCCCGTAGATCAAGGCAACATAAGAAGAATATCAGTAATCAGGATGCGCAATGGCAACACGCATGGCAATCACCCGGTCAAATGGGCATGCAGAAAAAGCAAATATTGCTGAACAGCATCAATGACCGGATCGACAACCGCCGGCGGCAGAAAAAGAGATTTTTCTTTATCGGGCTAAGCGCTGTAGCCGCCATACTGGTGGCGATCTTTTTCAGGATGCCCGGTAACGGTTCAGCCATAAGCACCAATGCCTGGCAGGAACTGGCCAGCGCAGACCACTCAAAAAAGATCCTGCTTGAAGATGGATCTGTTATTTGGCTGGCGCCTAATTCATCGGTGAAGGTGTATACGAATTTTTTAAAAAAGCGTAGCACTGTGCTGGGAAAGGGAACTGCCTTTTTCAGTGTAGCCAAAGATGCACAACATCCCTTTACCATTGGGGTTAACCGGCAACTGGTTACTGTTGTAGGAACCGCTTTTACCATTCATAAACTGGATTCGGTTGATCTGCAACTGACCGTTAAAGAAGGTAAAGTAGCGCTGAACAATCCCGGCGGCATTCAACTGGTGACAGCCGGCCAGCAGGTAATTACTTCACAGTCGAATACAGGCCTGGTGCAGGTTATCGATCCCGGTGCGGCAGACTGGTGGTTGCATCAGCAGATGCGTTTACAGAATATTACACTGATCGAATTACTGAACCGAATAGAAACATATTACCAGGTTAAGCTAACATACGGCACTATTAACAAGAACAAAAAGGTAACGCTTACCTGGGACCTGACGATTTCTTTGCAGGATAATTTAACTGTGCTGAACACATTGACTGGCTATAATATCCACTAACCTCCTTATCAATCAACAGTTTATTTTTCTGCTGAAAAGCAGACAGGCATTGTATTGTTTATAATGTATATGAAATATATGGAATACTCTAAACCAACTAAAGTAGTTACTGCGCTTGTACTGTTGCTGATGACAGGTATTATGCAGCTGCATGCCCAAACGGCGCAGTTGCATTACCGGCATGCCCCCGGTAACCTGGCCACCATTGCAGAGGATTTTGGCCGGGTATTTAATGTAAAACTGGCTTATGCGAATGATGAACTGTCCGCAGTAAAAGTGCCGGCCGCTTCTTATGAAGCAGGCACTGTGGGTGAGTTATTGAATGCGGTACTGGCGCCTGGCGGCTTTGTGGCAACCGCTGCGGGCAACAGCTGGGTGATCAAAAAAAGTGATGCGCCAAAAAAAGCGCCCACCATGGTATTGAAAGGTATTGTCACCGAAGGCGGCGTTCCATTGCCTGGTGCTACCGTAATTATTAAACAGGAAGGACAAAAGCAGGTTGTAGCCATTGCCGATGACAATGGCCGGTTTACTAAAACCCTGCCAACTATATCAGAGGGATACGTTGAGATCTCCGCCGTTGGCTACCAGCCGGTGAAAAAGAAATTCACTGCCGAAGCGCAACAATCATTAAGTATTGTGCTGCAGAAAGACGATCAGCAAATGCAGAATGTGGTGGTAACTGCATTAGGTATTAAAAAATCTGAAAGGTCGCTGGGTTATGCGCTTACAAAAGTAGATAGCACCCAGCTTACGCAGGCGGCCAGTTTAAACTGGACGGATGCGCTCTCCGGTAAAGTAGCCGGTTTGAACCTGATCCGTTCCGGTTCGGGGCCTGCCGCTTCGAGCAAGATCATTCTACGGGGCGAGAACAACCTTACCGGCGATAATGAAGCGCTTATAGTAGTGGATGGTGTGGTGATCAACAACAGTAGTGGTAAACGCTCTTCCGCTAAAGGCGACGAGGTGTATCAAACCAACTCCGACAACCTGCCGGCTGATTATGGCAGCACATTAAATGATCTGAACCCACAGGATATAGAAAGTGTATCGGTACTTAAAGGGCCTGCCGCTTCTGCCTTGTATGGTTTGCGGGCGGCAAACGGTGCTATTATTATCACCACCAAAGCTGCAGCCCAGAAAAAGAGCGGCCACTTTAATGTTCGTTACACAGTTAATGGAGCCATGGAAGAAGCGAACAGGTTCCCTGACCAGCAGTATGAATATGGCCAGGGTACAGGCGGCGCCCAATATTACTCTTACGGCGCCTCTGAGGATGGCGCCAGCACCAGCGGTACCAGCTCTGCGTATGGGCCCAGGTTCGATGGACAATCATTCTTTCAGTATGACCCGGTGCGTCAGGGACAAGGTGTAGAACGCACTCCCTGGAAAGCTTATGACAATATCAACGATTTTTGGGAAAAGGGACAGGACCTGAGACATACCCTCAGCGTGGATGGGAAGCTGGGTAGTACCGGCATTCGGTTGACCGGTAGTACAGAAAACGACAAATGGATCGTTCCCAATACTGGGTTCACCCGTAGAAACCTGGGATTGACCACCACTTCAGACATTACCAAAAAATTAAAATTATCTACCAAAGTAAACTACGGTTGGCGGGGCAGCGATAACCTGCCTGCCGCAGGATATGGAAATCAGTCTCTGATGTACTGGTATATTTTCTGGCAGCCCAACGCTGATTATAACTGGCTGCGAAACTATTGGCGCGGTGCAGAAGGTAGTAATTACTCCGACACCAGCATGTACAAAACCATTCAGTATCCATTCTCCACTTATCCCGAAAATCCATTTGCGATCACCAATGAGTTTTTGAACAAAACAAGAAGAAACAACGTAACCGGTAATATTTCATTAAACTACCAGCTTACCAAAGACCTGAGTCTTTTTGTGCGTGGCAACCTTGACTGGATGAATGATAAACGTGAGCAGGACCGGCCTTACGATGCGGGTTCCCGTTTACCTAAAGGTTCTATAAGAAAACAGAACATTATCAGCTACGAAAAGAGTTACGACGTGATGGCCAAATATGTTAAAGAACTAAACCATGACGTTAGAGTTGGTGTAACCCTTGGCGCCAGCCAGTTGAGAAATGAGTATCACAAAACGGATATAAGGGCTGACGGGTTAAAATATCCGGAATTTGCAGACTCCCTTAAGGGCAGTTCCCCGTATCCCCAGATCTATAACCTGGACAACAATTTGTATGGATTGACTTATTTCCCTGATACAAGCCGTTACCAGATCAACAGTATTTACGGCGTTATAAATCTTAGCTATAAGAATTATCTGTTTGCAGAAATTACCGGCCGCCAGGACTGGAACAGCGTTTTGGCCACTCCTATCAGAACGGATAATGTAGGGTTTTTCTATCCTTCCATTAACACCAGTTTCATTCTGTCGGATGTAGTAAAGCTGCCAGCGTTCATCAACTATGCCAAGCTGAGAGGTTCTGTTGCCGCGGTTGGTAGTGGTGGTACCACTCCTTACCTGACTGCCTATACCTACCCCGTGGCAGTCAATGGGGGTATTTATCCTGATAGCTCGCTGACAACTCCTAAGTACCTGCCCAATCCCAATTTAAAACCACTGATTACTACCACCTACGAGTTGGGTACAGAATTGCAGTTCTTCAACGGCCGGTTAGGGTTAGACGTGGCTGTGTATTTTGGAAATACCAGACACCAGATCCTTACCAGAACGGTAGATGCGGCTTCGGGTTACACTGCGTCCATTATCAATGCGGGAAAAGTAAGGAACAATGGTTTGGAAATACAATTGAATGCCAAACCTGTTGTAACCAAAAGCGGTTTTAGCTGGAGTCTTTATGGAACTTTTGCCCGTAATAAAAACAAGATATTGTCTATGCCGGATACTACGGTGTTGCTGAGGGCCGGTAACATAGCCAGTGGCCAGATAGTGGCAAACGTGGGTGGCAGCATGGGCGATCTGTGGGGTTTGGGTTATCAACGCAGTCCTGACGGACAAGTGATCTACGACGCTACTACCGGGTTCCCAAAGATCACCAGTAATATCATTCGCCTCGGTAACACAACGCCTAAATACAAATTCAGCCTGGGCAATAACTTTCGCTATAAGAATTTCAGTTTAAATGTGCTGTTCGATGCCCAGGTGGGCGCTGTCGCTTATTCGCTCACCCATTACAAAATGGTTGAGCAGGGCAAATTGAAAAGCACCCTACCGGGCAGGTACAATGGTATGGTGGGTAACGGTGTAGTACAAAACCCCGATGGGTCTTTCCGCAAAAACGATGTGATCGCTACCGATGTTGATCAGTATTATCAATACAGCATGGGTAGCTACAATGCAGAGGGCAGCACCTTTAGTACCGACTTTGTAAAATTCCGCGAACTTGCTTTAGCCTATGCCTTTAAACCAAAATTGCTTAAAAAGATCGGGTTGTCCACGGCCAGCGTGGGTGTTTACGGGCGCGACCTGTTCATCTGGTCACCCTGGCCCATCTTCGATCCTGAGTTTGGTACATTAGCGGGTTCAGACATTGTAACCGGTTTTGAAACGGGACAGTTTCCTTCTACCCGCAGTATGGGCTTCACAGTAACAATCGGATTATAATTATTGAATAAAATCTTATCAATATAAAAGAATAAAGGATGAGAAAGCAATTGTTTATAGTATGTATGGTGTTGATGGCTGTGCCAACACTCTATTCATGCAAAAAAGATTTTGATAAGCTGAACATAGATCCTATCAACGCTCTCGGCACTACTGCCGACAAGCTGCTGGCGCCTGCACTGGTTAACTGTATAACGGCTGGTATGGTGCGCAACAGGAGCTTTAACAACGAATTGATGCAGGTAACCGTATCGCTGAGCGATGGTGATAATACCGTATTCAGATACGCATATAAAAGCAGCCAGTCAGATTATTTATGGAACAACTGGTACGTGCAACTGTCTAACTTTAAACAGGTAGACAGTCTGGCGCGCGGATATGGTAAGGACTCAAGCGTCAATTTCTCCTATCAGGGTATTGGAAAAGTGTGTAAAGCATGGGTGTTTGCTAACCTTACAGATACTTATGGCGATATTCCTTACTTCCATGCCCTGCAGGGAGATTCTGATTTTGTACACCCGAGTGTAACGCCGGCTTTTGACAGGCAGAAAGACATTTACCTCGATCTGTTGAACCAGCTGGAAGAAGCCAACATCCTGCTTTCGAAAGGCGATACTATTCGGGTATCAGGTGATCCCGTATATAAAGGAGATGTTACTAAGTGGAGAAAATTTGGCAATTCATTATACCTGCGACTTTTGCTGCGGATCTCGGGCAAAGCGGAAGTACAGCCACAATGTATTGCGAAAATAAAACAGATAGTAGAAAACCCTGCACAATATCCCATTTTTAAAAGCAATGCAGACTGTGCCAGAATATACTGGAATGGAGGAACGAGTACTACTGATCCATATACCAACCCTTATATGACCCAGGTTCGTTCACAGGATTTTCGGGCTCCATCTGTTTGCAGTTTCTTCTTAGACTATTTAGTTGCCTGGACCGACCCGCGT
>NZ_JBJMLX010000251.1:0-19064 GCF_045805085.1 Niastella sp. | reverse complement strand
TGCTTTTAAAAACGTTCCCAATGCCAGGCGGTACCGCCTGCCTATTTTTAAACCGGGCCACCATTCAACATCTGCAGGTTGCAAGATGTCTACTTCATGACCAAGTTCTTTTAAGCCGTTCGTCCAGTGTAGCCTTGTTTTGCCTGAGCCGAGGTGGGGGTCAAGGAAAACCGATGCCGAGAGGGACAATATCTTCATGCTTCTTTTTCCCGGGTTGCCCGGTTCCTTCCTGCCAGAAGCGTTTTTGAATGCCTTCGAGGCTAAATCTATTGCGGACAAGTTCTTTTGCATTGGAGGAAATTGAGTTTTTTTCATTGATCAGGTAAAGTATGGATGTAACCATCTCAGCTGCCTCTAATGAGTTACAACTTATGGCTGAACGGGTTTCGCGCAACAACCGGCCGGCGGCGCTGTCATGTGGCCCATGGTATAAGATAGAACCGGGTGCGCCCAGGTAACCCACCATTTTAGTTGATAAACTGAAGCGATAAAAATCGGGATCAACAAATTTTATCGGCAGGTAAAGAATGGACGCTGCGTCCAGGTCTTTTTTCAACACAACATTATCCAGGCTAACCGGAAGATAAGTTGTTTTAAAGGAGCGGTCTTTCAGGAAAGGAAGTTGTTGGGTACCACGAAAGACAAGGTTAAAAGAAATCCCTTTTTTTGTAAGCAGGTCCAGCGCATCGGCCAATACCCTGAACAAGGGTATGTATTCAATATGCAGCAGTCCCGCAAAGTAGATGATAAAGGGCTCGTGCAGGGCATCGGCAGGTGCGGAAATCTCGTTTTCCAGAACGCCATCGGTGACCAATTCATAAGGCAGATGGCCGAATAAATGCTGGTATTCATTGCCCAGTTCCGGCGAAATGACCAGCCTTCTGTCGGCCCTGTTCCATAACAGTGAGGCATCTTTGAAAGGGCATTGTGTGGTAGAAAAATGGTCATGGGCAGAGATCCACAATTCCCTGCCGGCAAGGGCCTCCTCATTGCAAAGTGCTGTTGACCAGGGCCCGCAACTCATTATATGAACTACATCGCAGTCGATGGCACGAAACTCCTGTCTGATGCGGTTCATGGTGTATTGCCTGAGCGGTTTTTCCCTGATCCAGGTAGCGATGTCCCTTGAGCGCCATTTCATCCAGGGCCGCCTGCGCGGGCTGGCAGGAATGATTTTTTCCTCGATGGCGCCCGTTATGGACTTGTAGTAGCCTGCTTCTATCGCAAGCGAAACAACATCGTTTTCATGTCCCTGGTACAATCTTCTTAGTATCCGGTTCCCACCTCCATTTGCATACAGGGAAAAGCTTTGATAAGAAAGGATCTTCATGTTATTGGGAAATGTATTCGGGGTTGTTATAAATGGATTGGTTGCTTTTCTTCGTTTGCGCCGTTACTATCTGCCAGATAGTTTCTTCCAGTGAAATACTGATATCCCATTCAGGATAATGCGTTTTCATTTTGTTCAGATTGGAAATGTAACAAATGTGATCACCGATGCGGTTTTCTTCTATATAATTATACATCATGGCTTTGCCCGAAAATGTTTCGGTAATGGAAAATGCTTCCCAGATTGAACAGGAATTATTGCGTCCGCCACCTATATTGTAAACCTCCGCTTTGCGGGGCGAATTAATAAATGCATGAATGAAGCGCGCTACATCGTAGGAATGAATATTATCCCTTACCTGTTTGCCTTTATAACCAAATACTTTGTATTCTTTCTCTTCCAGGTTGCATTTTACCAGGTAGTTCAGAAAGCCGTGCAACTCAACACCTGCATGATTAGGCCCGGTAAGGCATCCGCCGCGCAGGCAGCAGGTAGGCATGCCAAAATAACGGCCATACTCCTGCACCATTATATCCGCTGCTACTTTGGATGCGCCAAAAAGGGAATGCTTTGATTGATCGATAGAGAAATCTTCTGCGATACCATTCGAGTACAAAGGGTCGGCATAATCCCAGCGTGTTGGCAATTCTACCAGTGCTATTGAGTTTGGTTTATCGCCATATACTTTGTTGGTTGACATATGTACAAAAGGAGATTCCGGGCAGGCTCTTCGTGCAGCCTCAAGCAGATTGATCGTACCCACTGCATTGGTGTCAAAATCGTCGAAAGGAATGGCAGCTGCTCTGTCGTGCGAAGGTTGTGCGGCCGTGTGAACGATTGCATCAGGCGCGGTCTCTTTTACAAAGTCAATAATACCGGTACGGTCTCGGATATCCAGTTCTACGTGCTGAAAATTGTTGCCCAGTTTTTCAGAAAGTCTTTTCTGGTTCCAGCGCGTGTCTCCCTGGGGACCGAAAAAAACAGCCCGTTGGTTGCTGTCTATGCCATAGACCATCCAGCCGTTTTCGGCAAAATAAGTGCATACTTCAGAACCTATCAACCCGGATGAACCGGTTACCAGTAATTTTTTCACGTTGTACAATTTGATTGTTTAGTAATGAGCAGCCGTTAGCGCGATCCCTGTAAAGACGTTCTGCTTATTTCCATATCGGCGGAAGTTCCACATCGGCCCATTCAGGATTGTTTGGCAGGTCAAGTACATGAGGCAGTGCCCGTAACCCTTTATTTTCTTTTACCCTGTCTTTGCGCAGGAAGGTAACTTCAATGACATTGGGCATGAGTACTCCATTTACATTTGCTACTTTTTCATAATTATTGGCATGCAGGTGCACGGGTTCAAAACGTTCTCTTATTTTTTCTATGGTAGCATTTACCAGGTTGTAATGTGGTTTATTATCGAGATGATGAAAATTGTGAAACTCAACCAGGAGGATGCGGAATTTTTCCAAGATGGAATCCGGTGTAGCCAGCAGGGTTTCATATTCGGCGCCTTCTATGTCCATCTGCATCATCAGGTCTTCTTTATGGCCGGGAGGCAAGGATTCCCTGATCCATTTTTCAAGGGTTATGGTTGTGTCATTGTTGTAAGCGCCTACAAACTTTTTTACAAACTGGCAACCCGGTAAATTCAGCGGGGGCTTATCAACAGAATAATCAGCCAGAAAGGAAATGATGCCTCTTTGCAGGCAATCGAACTCAAAATTGGCAATGTTGCTCACGCCCGGGGAGAAACTATATTGGATCCCTTCCAGGTCATCGGGCACCAGGTACCCGCCGTCGTGATCGCCGCCCAGGCGAATGAGCGAAATGCCGCTATCGATGGCTTTGAATTTGAGTACGATCTCTTCCAGCAAGGTGCGTTCAGTAGAGGTGCGGCTTATATACAAACCGACCGTTCTGCCAATTTTTTTAATTTTTGTTTTAAGTTGCGTGGTTAGGTTTTCCATATTAATCAGGGTTTTTGTGGGCCCATTTTTATTATTTTTAGAAGGGTATAGCTGCCGTACATGAGTACCTGGATAATGGAAACAAACAAATTCAGCAGCAATACGCCTTTTACTGTAGATACATCTATCAGGACAATGCCTGCGACAATAGCGCAAATACTTACCGTGATAGAAAATCCCGGGTGAATGTTCCAGCCCCTGGTGGCTCCCAATATATAGGCTGAACCCCATAACAAACCCAAACAACTATCGGTTACATATAGCAGCAGCTCTCTGTTCAGCCCGGAATAGTTTTTGCCCAGGATCCATAGCATTTCTGCAGGAAACAACCAGGTGAAACAAATAATTAAAATCGTTAGCAGTAGTAAACATGACATGATGTTTATAAACAGTTTCAGCAGGACTTCCTTACTCGATGGCAACCTGGCAAACCTTGGTGAAACCAGTGTGCTGAACAAGACGCTAAAAATACTCAACGCCATTGCCAGGCGGCCCAGGGCCCCCATTTGTGCAATAGCTGTATCGTTGCCAAACAGGGAGATCAGCCAGATGGTGATCTGTCCGGACAGACAATAATAAACAGCTCCGGGCAGCGCTCTTTTTACGATGAATAGTATTTCTTTTCTTACAAGCGGATCGGGCTCCTGCTGCCAGTTAACATGCGCCATGGAGCTCTCTTTTAACCGGCGGTTGGCCCATAATTGCGGAATACCCGCAGCCAGAATGGCAATGAAAGCCCATGGAAAAATGGTGAGCATACCGGCTATCAGTACCAGGCGGCCCAGATTATTCAATACCTGTACTTTTTGCAGGGGTATTATATCCTGCCTGAGTTTGAATACAACTTCCAGCAGCGTTCCTGAAAGACCAGCCACAAAGGCAGGTACCAGAGAAACAAAGATGAGGGCCGACATACTCCAGGAATAACCGTGGCGGAAAAAAAGAAACAATAATGCCGGCAAGGCGATCAACAGACTTACCAGGGCAAATTTTTTTCTAAGTTCAAATCCTGTGGCCAACACGGCGCCCAGTTTGTCATTGTCATCCCACACTTTGGCTGCCTGCGCCATTACGCCCGTAGATACGCCGCTGTCGGCCAGTAAGATCATCGTTGCCAACATGGTGTTGGCAAGTGTATAAAGGGCATATTCATGGGTAGGTAACAACCGGATCACAAAAACGCCACCAATAAAACTCATCGTTTGTAAAAGCGTCTGGGCAATAGCACTGATTGAAACAAGCCTGCTCCACTTTAATAATTTAGCATATCTGGGATGGTGATTTAGTTGCAGTGCGATCTTTTTCATACGGCCAGTTTCTTGTTGTAGCCATTCTTTTTATGAAAGCTAAAACCATGTTTGCCGTTTTTGCCATGGTTGTAATCATATGCTTTATAGTTTTCATAACCCGGTCCGTATTTAGCGCCTGATCTGATATCGTTGAATACTATACATAAATTGGAAAACCTGCCTGTTTTATATATTTCATTAATATTATCCAGCTGTCTTTTCAGCGTGTGATCCTGGCGAATTACATATATAACCACATCAGCGTATCTGCCAAGAATAAACGCATCGGTAACCAGGCTAACCGGCGCCGTATCGATAACTATGTATTGATATTGTTGCTTTAATGTTTCAATGAACTGGAGTAGTTTTTCACTAAGCAGCAGATCTGCAACATTAAGCGGCATTTTGCCGGCAGCATAAATATGCAGGTTTGTCATATCCGCCACCACATGCTGTATTTCATTGATGCTGGTTATTTCTCCGCTGAGGTATTCAGACAACCCTGTTTGGTTACCCTGGCCAATCATTTTAAAAATGGCGGGCATCCGCATATCAAATTCAAGCAGGGCCACCTTGTTGCCGGGAGCAGCCAGTACTGCCGCGAGGTTGAGACTTGTAAATGATTTCCCTTCACTGGTGACTGATGAGGTGGTAAGAATCACCTGGCTTTTTCCGGTTTCCCCGATAAATGAAATATTTGTACGCAACAGCCGGAATTGCTCGGCGATGAGGTTACGTGATTGTACAACGATACCGGGATTTTTAGAAGACCGGATATGTGACAATTCGCCAATGATGGGAATTTGAGTTCTCGATGTAATATCGCTTTTCCTCATGATCTTATCATTCAACATATCGCGCAGGCGGATGATACCAATCGGTATCAGGAGCCCGAAAGCAATTGAATAGAGTTGGATGTTCCTTTGATTAGGTGATACCGGTCCATACCCTTTTGCTTTGTCGATCTGCCTGTAAATAGATACATTGGATAAACTGGCGGAAATGGAATTTTCCTCCCTTTTTTGCAATAGATATAAGTAGAGCCCTTCGGTTATGCTTTGTTTTCTTTTAATTTCCTGCATTACTCTTTCCTTATGAGGCAGCGCTGACAGGAACTGCCTGTTTTGCGCGTTCTTTTGCGTTAGTTTGCTTTCTTGGAACTGCAGGTTTTTTGTTATGTTCTGAAGATTTTCCAGAATGCTGCCCCTTAAGCTGTTTAACTGGTTATTCAGGTCTTTCAGTGCTAAACTGTTGGGCGCCGCTGATGGTGCGAGCCTTTCCTTTTGTAACTGCAGTTCATTGTAATTGACGATAAGTGTAGCCAGCGTTGGGTCGTTAATGCCAAGGCTGGATGGAACCAGTTTACCCTTTGTGTCGACACTGTTAAAGTAATCCTGGATCATTTTTACCACACCCTGCTGCACCATTATTTCGGTTATGCTTTTTGAAACATCGCTTTCGTTTTCAAATCCCAGGGCTGACTGGCTGGTTACATTTACGATCTCGTTGTTTCCCCGGTAGTTTTCCAGGGTTCCTTCCACGCCACTTAATTCGTTGGATACAATGGCCAGCCTGTCGTCGATGAACCGGGTGGTTTTTTCAGCGATCGAGTTTTTATCTTCGAGATAGGACAGGTCAAATTCCCTGCACACGGCATTCAGAATATCCTGCCCGCGTTTAAGGTTTTCAGACACTATTTCCAGTTTTATAATGGAAGTCTTTTTATCGAGAACGTCTACTGATAAATTATCTTCAAAAGCCTGGGCAGCCTCCTTTACAGGAGCCCAGCTGATCATGTATTTGCCGGTTACATTTTTAACGGACTGGTTGTGCGATAAGGAAAACAATTTGCCTTGTATGGTAAATGACCGGTCCCAGAAAAAGTGAATGGCGGCTTTATTTTGATCATTTCCATACTCAAGCGTGCCGCCTGTATTGTTGATGTTTGAAAGCGTTAAGTCAACAGGTGAGGGGTTGGCGCTATCGGCATCAAATAAAAGTGCTAACTGAAAAGGAACATCTTTATACAGATCGATCTTTCTTATTTTAGCCAGTTTGTAATAAGAGAAGTTAAAGTTGTTCTTTGCCGTTACTTTTTCCATGAGCCCGGTGGAAGTCAACAGTTGAATTTCGTTGTCGAGATTGTTGGGCCTTGAGCCGCCTTCGAGTGCCGTTCGGATCAGATCTTCGGTATTACGGGTGCCGCCGTTGTTTTGATCTCCTTTAACGAGTATAAGCGTGCTGGCCCTGTACACGGGTGTGGCATAGCGGATATACATAAACCCAACTGCTATGCAAATAATAAGTGATAGGAGAAAGAGGGGCCAGTAGGCGAGATACCGGCGAAAATGTTCCTTGAGCGTAAAGCTGCTGCTTTTATCGGTCCCAAACAGATTGTTAACACTTTCTGTCATATAAGTTGTATGGTTGTTAGAATGCGTATTCGGCATAGCCTGCTATTACTTTTTGAATGGAAAGGAAATTTTCAGCATATGCCCTTGCATTTTTATTGATATGTGCATTGTCGTTATTCAATGTGCGTTCAATGGCGGCCAGTAATTCACTTCTGTTATCGGGCTCAACCAGTACGCCCATCTTATTGGATTCTACAAGCTGGTATAAGCTTGAATTTTTGTTTGCAGTAATAATGGAAACGCCTCCAACGGATAAAATAGTGGTTAGCTTGGAAGGCATTACCAGGTCGCTGGCGTTGGATTTTTGCAGAACCAGGTGAATGTCGGCCATATTCAGAAAGTGATTCAGTTTGTGGGGCGGCTGCAATTGGAGGAATACTACATTTTTAAGTGAGAGTGTTTTCTGCAGCGTATGCAAAGCGTCCCGGTATGGTCCCGAACCACAGATAACAAATTTCAGGTTATTGAAGTGTTCCAGTGACTTGGCAATGTGGATGATGTTTTCAAGTCCCTGTTTTTCTCCGATAGCTCCTGAATACAATACGATCTTATCGGTAGGAGCGAAGTTAAACTCTTTCTTCAGCGTGGCCCTTTCATCAAGCGGAAAATATATGGAGGTGTCTACCCAGTTGGGGAACAGCACAACGTCTTTATTGCATTTACCGGTTATTTTTTTGATCATGCCCGGCGAAATACTGCTTATAATGTCGGCATTTCTGAGAATATATTTTTCCGCTTGCAATAGCAGGTAGATGACCTTGCGTGATTTGATCATATTAAGGTCTCTTGCGCAGTCTATTTGCAGGTCCTGGATGTGGTACAGGAATTTTGCGCCCTTTAACTTTTTATATAGAATACCCAGTAATCCTAATTGAAAACACGGCGCTACAACGATCACCAGGTCATATTTTTTTTTGAATAGCAGGCACGCCGCCAATAAAAAGAAGGCTGATAGGCAGAATGTAAGATCGAGCAGCATGCGTGCTTTGCCGGTAGGGCGGTCAGGGATATACTGAGGACAGCGGTACACCTGTATGGCGGGGCTTGCCAGGTCGCCCTCTGCATATTTCACTTCTTTTGTAAACCATATTGGTTTTTGGGTATAAGGTTGCTGTACCTTCCATTGCGGGTAATAGGGGTAAGAAGTTATTACGGTGCAATAATGACCTTCTCTTGCCAGCATATCGATCATTTCGCCATTGTATTTCCCTATGCCGATTGGTTCGGGATAATAATTCCCCCCTATAAATAATATCCTTTTAGAATGCATTTCTTTCTCCTTTTACAACATTGAAAACAGTAAGAATGATGATCCTGAAATCCAGCCACAGACTCCAGTTCTCTATATACCAGATATCGTGTTCCACCCTTTTCTGCATGTGTAATACCGTTTTTGTTTCACCTCTGAAACCGTTTACCTGCGCCCAGCCGGTAATGCCGGGTTTTATGAAGTGGCGAACCATGTATTCGTTCAGCAATCCCGAATACATTTCTGTGTGTTTCAGCATGTGTGGCCGGGGGCCAACAACTGACATGCTGCCGGCAAGCGTATTGAAGAATTGAGGCAGTTCATCGATGTTCGTTTTCCGTAAAAACCTGCCCAGGCGGGTAAAGCGCGTGTCGTTCTTCGTAACCTGCGTGTTATCGGCATCATTATTTACATGCAGGCTTCTGAATTTATAACAGTGAAAAGGACGGTTGTTTTTTCCTGACCGTATTTGTACAAAAAAGACGGGACCTTTTGAGTCAAGTTTAATAAATATGGCCAGTATGGGCACCAGCCACGACAGCAACAAAATGATAATGATCAGGCTGAATACGATATCAAACAACCGTTTTTTTATCTGGCCTGCCACATCCTGTAAAGGTTCGGGACGCAGCGATAAAATGGGAATATCATCCAGGTAATTAAAGTGAAGGGTTCTGTTTACAAACAACTTTAAATTGGGCACAAACAAAAAGCGGATAAAGTTTTTTTCTGCGGTTTGCGCCAGATCATAGATCATGGGGTTTGTTTCGGGAGCGATCGTACAATATATTTCCGTCACTTTATTGGAGATGGCATAATGCAGGCAATCGCGTAAATGGCCGATAATGGGAAAATTCGATAGTTCCTGCACCGTTTTGTAATCTTCAAAATAGCCTTTCACGGAAATATTCGTAGTATGAGAAATAAAGTGAGACACCAGCTGTTTGGATACATCATTATAACCCAGCAGGATGATATTGCGGTCGAACCGGTGACTGTGTACAAAATATCCTGCTCCCCAGATAAAAAAAGCGCGGCTCAGGGTGAGCGCCAACGCCAGGCCTGAAAAACTTAGAATAATAAATAACCTGGAATAATCGTATTTAAACAGAAAGATAAACAGCAATACCAGCAGTGTAAACAAGGTGAATGCCTGTGCTGTTTTCTTTGAAAATCTTTCAAAGTTCAATTGCTGGTCATAAATATACAGCGCGGTAATGTAAGAGCAACCAAGCCACGCCAGGTTCATTATTATAAGAAGGAAAATGTATTTAAACCCGTCTGCGGCCAGTGAAGGATAAATGAAAAAGATCAGTAATTGCACACCGTTCAGGGCGCATAGATCCATGAAAGAAAAGATGATCCTGAACAGATTGGTATAACGTCTGAACATAAAAAACAGCAGGCTGTTATCCTCCGGCTCCTTTTAGATCAATATTCAATTTGTTTCGAAAGCAACTTTCCCGGTGCGGACCTGTATTTTTCAATATCTGCTTCCATCATTTCTTTCACCAGCATGTCAAGGTTGTAATTGGGTTCCCAGCCAAGCTTTTGTTTCGCTTTTGAAGGATCGCCTATAAGTATATCAACTTCGGTAGGTCTGAAATAAGAAGGGTCAACAGCTACCACCACCTGTCCTATTGGGATGTCGAATTCTTCATGCTGGCAATTCACAACAATTCCTTTTTCATGAATGCCCTTGCCTGTAAATGTTATTGTTATACCTGCTTCCCGGAAAGCCATGCGTACAAATTCGCGTACAGGGGTAGTGATACCGGTAGCTATTACATAATCTTCAGGTTCGTCCTGTTGCAGTATTCTCCACATAGCGTCCACATAGTCTTTTGCATGGCCCCAATCCCTTTGTGCATCGAGGTTGCCGAGGTAGAGGCATTTCTGCATGCCGAGCACAATAGCTGCAACACCTCTTGTTATTTTCCTGGTTACGAATGTTTCCCCACGTAATGGACTTTCATGATTGAACAGGATCCCGTTGCAGGCAAACAGGCCATATGCTTCCCGGTAATTAACAGTGATCCAGTAAGCATATAATTTAGCCACCGCGTAAGGGCTTCTGGGATAAAAAGGTGTTGTTTCGCTTTGCGGGATCTCCTGCACCTTGCCATACAATTCTGAACTTGAAGCCTGGTAAATGCGTGTCTTCTTTTCCATTCCAAGGATGCGAATGGCCTCCAGTAAACGCAAAGTACCTATCCCATCGGTGCTGGCAGTATACTCCGGGGTATCGAAGCTTACTTTAACATGGCTCATGGCGCCCAGGTTGTAGATTTCATCAGGTTGGGTTTCCTGTACAATGCGAATGAGGTTCGTACTGTCCGACATATCGCCGTAATGCAATTTAAGGCAGGCCTTGTTCTCATGTGGATCTACATATAAATGATTGATCCGGTCAGTATTTATAAGTGATGAGCGCCGCTTGACGCCATGTACCAGGTAGCCTTTCTTCAGGAGTAATTCTGCCAGGTATGCGCCGTCCTGTCCGGTAATGCCAGTGATTAATGCAGTTTTCATCAAATGATTTTTTCGGTGTTTAGCGTTCAGGCTACAGGGTTTCTATAGGCCGCCCTGTATTCACTGACGTTGATTTTTTTGAGAACGGTAATGTTGGTCTTTTCGATCTCAGCCAGCAGCCGGTAGCCAAGTGAAGGAAGATAGACCTTTACGGAGCTGTTATTTATTTCTATCACATCCCCTTCCTGACCGCCTAAAAGCCCACCCGTTATAAGGACTCTGTCATTAAGATTGACTGCTGCTTTTTCCAGTTTTACATTTTTGTATTCCCCCAGGAATTTCCGGATGGTTTCAATCTCTTCATCTTTGATCACTGCGGGGCTGCCCAGCCAGTATACAAAGTTGATGATACCTTCGGCTTGTTGGATCTGATGATGTTCGTTAGGAGAAGTATTTACAAATACATATGAAGTGAACAATGGTTCTTCCATTAACTTCTTTCTGTCTGACCATTGTTTTTGTACTTTGTTCAACGGGCAGTAAGTTTCAATTTTTCTTGCCGTTAATATTTGTGATACCTTCTTTTCCCATTTCGGCCGCGTATAAACAGCATACCATTTCTTTGTTGTGATCATACCGCAAAAAATTTAGTTAGAAGTTACTTGATACAGATAGCAGGAAGAACAAACCTGCCTTTATTCCGGCAAAGGCTTCGCCCATAACAGTCACATTGGTAACTGCGTGAAAAAAAGTGATTGGCTCCTTTTCAACGAGGAGAAAAACAATAACCAGACGAAGCGCTGGTGTTAAGTGCTTTAAGCTGAAAATACCTGGGTATGCAGGATGGATTTTTTTGCCTAGGGGGCGGATATTCCGCGGCATCGATGATGAAGGTGAAAACCATATTGACGAAATATGGCTACCGCGAACGCTACAATCAGGTTACAATTGATTTAATGCTGTATTTAAGCAATCGGTGGGGAATTTCAGCAGGAAATGGATAGGAGGCAAGTGGGAAGTGGCAATCGGGATATCTGGTTAACTTTAGTTTAACTACTGTATCTGTTATTAAATGTAAGATACTTCATGCAACCTGAGGAAACCTGTTCTTTTTTGTTCATTAGTCAAGAAAGTTATTCAGTCGTTTAAAACCGGTTTGTTGTATAAGCTTTGTTTTCGTTTCCATAGTCTTATCATTCTTTCTTTTCAGTTTGTTCATCAATTGCAGGTAAAGAATACTTGCAACATGTTTATTTAGGAAGTGGAAATCTGAAGTAATTACTTCGTCGAATATCCTTTCAGCGGTTTTATATTTACCCGTTAGGTAGTGCGCTAGTGCTTCGAGTAATTTTAAGTTGTCGAGGCTGATGATAAAGTTATTGTAATCTGATTTATTAAAACTACTCCGGTAATTGCGCAGGTAATACAATGCATCCTGGCTATGACCGGTTAAGATGAGGGCTTCGGAAATGACGTACTCAAAGTAAATCAATTGTTCTTTATTGTCATTGAGTGCGGTTGATGAATAGTATTTATATATATCAATTAAAATTTCATCTGCACTCATGGAAGCCGCTTCTGCATAAAACAACAGGGCTGCAAAATACCGGGTCATTATATAAGGTGCCGTGCTGGTAGCACTAATGGTACGGCCAATTAAATAATCACTTTGATGCAATATTTTTTCCTGATTGTTATTTAGCCAATATTTCAGGGTGATCAGCGCATGGGCGAACAGGCTGGCTTCTTCTGTTCCCTTGGCATGCAGGTAATAGCGTAAACCATTACCGTAATAAGAATTAAGTTTGTCAACATTTACAAAATTCTCGAAATAAAGGTCCTGCCCGGTCTTTGTTTTGGATATTACATTCATGAATTTACCGGCCAGCAGATCATTATTGTTGAGTAAAGAAATAGTATGTTTTGCCAGCGTTAGAAAAGTCTTATCAGAAAGGTCTTTAACGGGCGTTTGTATAAACAACGTGACAATGTAGTTTAATAATTGGTCCAGGTATACAATGTCATCATTGTCGACATTTTGCCTGGTGGTATATAATTCCTCTACGGTATAAAAGCCACAGTATTTTGATAAAATGTCAAGTGTGGCCTGTGAAGGAGGATATTCGGCTTTAACAAGGCCGAATATACGTCTGAGCGTATTGGGATTTATTTGCTTCTGGGTTTTGCGAAAGATGTCATCGCTCAGATCATTACAGTCCCTGGAAGAAGTAATACATCGTCCAAATACTCTTTCCAGTTCACCCATAATGGCAGCCTTTTGTTCTGTGTCGAATTCAACTCTACGCATAGTTAACAATGGTTCAGTGGGTTAACATTCGAGTGTCTCAATCTTTTCCATAGTTACAAGCAATCGGAAAGAAAGATCCTTTTCACAGACATGCAGCATTGTCGCCCTGGCTACATACATTGACATCCAAAAGCAGATTGAATTCGGGTATCTGCTAATAGATTTTCCCAGGAAAATTGGACAGGCATATATGGATATTCAGAAGTAAGTGGGTGCCAGGGTAGGTATCAGTAAAACAAAGTGAGTGGTTGATCAAAAAAGATAAATAGATTATTGTCTAATATAAATAAAAAAACAAGAATTCAAGATGTTCAATTTTGTTCAGAAAGAAGAAATTGGTCAATTTCCAAATTAATTCACTGAAATACTTGTGATTGTGCTATAAACTTCACTATTTTGATATAGTAAAACAAATGTTTATATGATGCCGTTAGCCGTGATCATTGCGCAGCATGATACTGTTCATCGGTTACTTTTTCCATCCAGTCAACTACTTTGCCATTAAGATTTTCCTGGATCGCAACGTGTGTCATGCCATTGGTGGCTGTAGCACCATGCCAATGCTTTTCATTTGCCTCAAACCAAACAACATCACCAGGATGCACTTCCTCAATGGGGCCTCCCTCTTTTTGCACCCAGCCACAACCAGCTGTAATGAGTAAAGTTTGTCCAAGTGGATGCGTGTGCCAGGCAGTTCTTGCACCAGGTTCGAAAGTAACGTGGGCCGCAGCGCTACGTCTAGCATCGTTAGGGTCAAACAGCGGATCTATCCGTACTGCTCCTGTGAACCAGTCATCGGGCCCTTTAACAGAAGACTTTGAACCTATTCTGGTTATTACCATATTCTTTCTTTTTTGGGCAAAGGTATTCTTATAATTACCCCTTTTGAGTAAAGATATTCAAAGCGTTCATTAAGAATTTCAAACAGCTTGTGTTCGTAATGTAGTGGGGTTCGTCCCGGTCAGCCGCTTAAAAAAGTTATTGAAGTAGGTAGGATATTCAAAGCCAAGCGCATAAGCAATCTCGGCAATTGTCCAGTTGGTGTGTTGGAGCAGGGCCCTTGCTTCGGTTATAATTCTTCCTGATATGTGGGTGGTTGTTGATTTGCCTGTTACTTCTTTAACAGAGCGGTTGAGGTGGTTAATATGAATGCCTAACTGTTTTGCATAGTCCTGAGCCGTTTTTAATTGAAGGGGGGAGTCGCTGCTTTCAATAGGGAATTGCCTTTCCATGGTTTCCAGGAATACGGAGGTAATACGGGATGCAGCATTTTTTTGAGAGGAAAAATTTTCAGATGGCTGCAATTTCAAGGCTTCATGAATAATCAGATTGATGTAATTGCGAATGAGGTCATCTTTATAGGTATAATCGGTCTTTTGCTCATCGATCATTTTCCGGAAGATGGTATTCAAAAACTCCCGTTGCGTTTCCGAGATGTTTAAGATGGGGGTGCCACCTATTTTAAAGAAAGGAGATTGTTGCAGGCTTTCCGAGCGGTCAGACAGCTTTAAAAACGCTTCTGAGAACAGGCAGGTGTAGCCTACATAGCTTGTTGACAGCGTTTCCCAGGAGTAGGGGATATGCGGATTGCCAAAGAACAGAACGGTACCGGCTGTCTCAAAACTTCGGTCGGCATAATGAACGATACTTTTGCCTGTTGTCAGGCAAATTTTATAAAAATCCTTTCTGCTATAAATACGGGTTGCATTGCTATCCGCTTCAATTTGGAAAACATTAAACCCCTTTAACTTAAGTTCATTATTGAACTCCGAAACAGAGCGCTCCTTTTTCTTTTCCATTACCCTAAGATAAGAAAATCAAATAAAAGCAATGGAATATAACTATATTTAAATATAGAGATAAAAGCTTCGGATTTATAAGAATGTGGTTATTTACTACAAAACCTTATTAGTTAAGAGGAAGAAAAATCTATTCATAAAAGGTCCATTAAATTGATTGGGAACGAAATATTCCAGAAATGGCTTCCACGACGATTTTTTATCAAAGTTTGATACAATTGAGGCACGTTCATCCAATTCTTTAATGTATGGCATTATCTTCTTTTTGTATAAATCCATAATGATCGAAATGTTTTTTACTTCCATTCCGGAATTGTCATTGAGATCATAAGAAAATAGTTTATCAAGATATTCTTCCGATTCCCCCATAGAAGATAAAATGCCAAACAACGTTTGTACAATATGCGAATGATAATCAAAGCTGATCTTCTTTAGCTCAATACCTACGCCTATTTGTTTAAATATTATACCCATTCCTATGGCGAACATCTTCTCTGCAGTATCTGCTTTATTAACAGTTAATACAATAATTAATTCCTGGGTTTGGCAAACCCAATTGTTGACAGATATTTTTTTATAACCTAATTGGATGAATGATTTTTCCAGCGGTTGTAATAATTTTTCGAAATCCATTGTTATAAGATTTAAATGGTATGAATAAAAGTTAGCTTAGTTATTCGATATATTTTCATCGAACCAACCATTTGCTAAATGTCCGAATTCTTCTGATAATGCCTCATTAGCTTTCTGCTCGTTCAAATACCACTCACCATCGATCACCCTATTGCATTCATCCAGAAAATCGATCCAGATGCTGGTTGAATTGGATAGTTGTGTCCTGCGAATTTTGTGCAATTCCTCAAATATGAGCCCATCGGGATCTAAAGGTCCATACTTTTCTACCCACCTGTTAATACTATACGATATGGAGGCAGGATCGACAATTAGTGTCTTTATGGTAAATTTTGACGTTTTAAATATTTGAAGAGAATGAAAGAATTCTTCAAATGCTTTTTCGTCATTGTCTGCATTTCTTTTCTGTATGAGTGCAGCCCAGTTGAGAGAGGTATCAACGTCTCCACTCAGATGACCTTTTAGCCAATTGTCGAAATATTCAAAATTGGGCGAATTTTGGATTTCCAATTGATCGGGGTATGCAGATGCTGTAAACCCTTTGATAAAAAAATACAATGAACTAAATGTATAATCGGCACCCAGGATCCTTTCTTTTTCCTGTTCCAAAAGATAAAGGATGCGATACAGGTTTCTAAAGTCGTTTATTTTAAATTTTTGCTCCATGGAATTAATAATTTAACGATCAATTATTCTTGAATTGTTATACCTGAGAGAATTTGCAGGCCTATCTGCTGCCTGATTAACTGGAGGCAGCTTTCTACTTTTTTATATAAGTAGAGCTTTTTCCAATACACTTCCTCTTCAAAGTTTTCGATTAGCCATGCAGCGTTATTCCATTTTTCAAAGGAGGATATTATTTTACGTTTGAACAAGTCAATTATTGCAGGAAGGTTCTCCTTAATGTCTGTCGCTGTTGTTTCGTAACGATCATGGCAAAAAAGCTTGTCGAGGTACGCTGCAGATTCACCTGAATTCAATAAAAGTTGATACCATGTTGACTCAATTATTGCATCAATACATTCATCCTTTTTCCAGGCATCAGGGTCTGCTGTTTGAGTGAAAGCAATAGCAAAAATTATATCGAAACGCGCCGGTTTTTCGCGCCTTACGACATTCGACATAATTATGAAACCCTTCATGGGAAGCGTAAAGCTGTATTCATCGATTTTTATATAACCTAGTTTCTCCATTTCCGGGGTCAATAAGCTAATCAGTTCAAGGTGTTCCATTTAAGTAAGATTTTAAGGATTACTACAAATAGCAAAAGCCGCTAAATAGCGGCCTTAACCCTTATATATACAAGTTATGCCATTCTACTAATCAATACTTTATTTCTAAAAATATTGATCATGCTCATGTGAGTACAAAAATGTACCGGGGTCGGTTCAAATTCGCCTCTTTTCATAACTCATTGATTTTGCCAGCCACGGAGTATCTACGGCTGTGGTACGGCTGTGGTACGGCTGATCCTGCCTGCATCTACGGTTATGGTACGGCTGATCCTGCCTGGATCTACGGTTGATCCTGCCTGCATCTACGGCTATGGTACGGAAGTGGTACGGCTGATCCTGCCTGCGTTTACGGCTATGCCAGCGTTGGGTGTGGCTGTTCTTACCAGTATTCTCCTGTTGTGTAGTTGATAATTCTTTTTGGCAAATAGAATAAGAGCGCTAAAAGCGACTACACCGCAAAAGACGCCAAAACGATACAAAACGCGCAAAACGCTCATTTCGCTCAAAAACGAGCAAAATGAGCAAGGGGTTTTTCAGACCTGTCTAACATTGTATCGCAATTGCAAACAACATCATGATGGAGGCTTAAACGGGATGTGCCTTTTAAACAGACCGGATTATTTTTTACCAGTTAAATTTTTTAATCATGGCTAAACAAGATGGCTTTGTAAAACTTAAAGGAAACCTTGATGACATCAGCTTTTATCGCACCAAGGATGGCTACATGGCCCGCAAGACAGTAAGATTAGATCCGAAACGACTGGAAAGGGACCCTGCGTTTGCCCGTACGCGGGAAGCGATGGGCAATTTCAAAAAAGGGGCTTCCGGTGGTAAACTGTTACGCAACGCGTTGAATAAATTACTTAAAAAGGCCTCTGACAAAAGAATGTCAAATCGCCTTTTTAGTAAAATGATTGCGGTAATAAATGCAGATGCTACCAACAAACGCGGGCTTAAGAACATAATTGACGGGGAAACGGAATTGCTGAAGGATTTTGAGTTTAATCTCAATGCACCGATCACTCAGTCCTTTACTGTGAAATATGATGCTTCTATCGATCGCGTTACCGGCGCTTTGCTGGTGAAGATACCCTCTTTTATAACAGAGGAAGTAGTGAAGGCTCCTTTTGAAGCCACTCATTACCAGGTTCACATTGCGGGTTTGGAACTGGATTTTGAAAATGGTACTTATGTTTCAGAATTCAAGGATTCGGAGCCTTTTTCTTTGAAAGCGACCGCTGTGAACGCTTTTGACCTGGCGGTTAATTTACCTGCCAACAGCAAGCATCCTTTGTTCCTGGCATTGGGAGTTACTTTTTGGGTGGAAGATCTCGGTGAGCTGTTCCCAATAAAGAATGGCGCTTATAACGCCCTTGCGATGGTACAGGTAAGCGGTGTATAGTGAGCTCAATTGCTGAAAATTTAAAAGAGGCAGCATGAATGATTCATTGATAACTCCAGCCTCAAAGGCCGGGACAGCCGGCGGGATAGTTATTATTTTATTGGTGAATATCAATTCCGGTGAGATACTAAAAACCATATTACTGTCGGCCGTAGGCGCCGCGGTAAGCTTTACGGTATCAATAACCCTGAAATGGATAATTCACCGGTTTAAAAAAACTAACCGATAAGCTCCCGGGAATTGAAAACCGGTCCTGCCTGCTACCTGCCGGGCAGGACCTCTTTAAAAATCCTTCAATATTTTTTTATGGAACTGAAATTAATACGGGCCTTGTTCCCCAATAGCACAATGGCGCAATTGTACAAAAACGGTAAAATGCTTTGTATGTATATAGGTATGAATAACCAGGCAGGAACACCTGTTGACGGTTTGCCCGATGGCAGGTATTCATTGCGAAAACCAGGTGAAGGCAGGGAAGACTGGGACCTTCAGATCACAAGTGACAGCATTCGAAAACCGGTGCTGATGAAATTTGGTGATTCAATTAAAACGGAAACGGTATCGTATGATGATGATATGCCCCTGTACTTGTCATGGGGAAGGGGACAAGAGATGACAGAAAAAGCAATAGAAAATATCGGGGCTATCACAGCTGCTATCGCGAAAGGAGAAAAAGTATTTATTACTATAGAATCGGAGTTCGTGGGGTTATTCAAAACATAATAATTGAAAATTCTTTGTTGGTCATAGTTGATGGTTAATAGTGGTTAATGATGGTTATTGCTCAAGGGTAGCAAAAGAACCCTCCGGTTTAGCCGGAGGGTTTCTTTCTTAACTTTCCATAATAAAATCCAGTATCGTTTGCAGGTCAAGTTGTGTATAGTCCTGTAGGTCGGTGTAGGTGATAGGGCCGCTTACCGATAAGGCAAGCGATTCACGAACCTCATTGATAAGGAAAAATGCTTC
>NZ_JBJMLX010000250.1:0-27179 GCF_045805085.1 Niastella sp. | reverse complement strand
TCCTTCAATAGAAGAACCAAGGGTAAAAGCCGTACTGGCCTGGTCAAAAACATGTCCATTGGTAAGTTGGCCGGTATACGCTAATTCAACCTGGGAGCAAAGCCCGGGCGAACCATTGCCATCGCCGCTCTTTACTATCTCGTAATAAAAACCACTGGAATCTTTAAGTGCCGTAGACACATTATTAGAAGTAAGATAATCTTTCACCGCCTGTTGTTCGGTTACCGGCGCCACCAATTTTTGATCGCTGTAGCCGCAACCCGAATCTTTTTTACAAGCATTAAAAAGCACAAAGCACAATAAGCCCCAAACAAGATTTCTCATCAGAAATTGATTTGTGTTGTTAACCCTGGTACAAGACAATGGTTTAAAGATGATAGCTGCGTACCTCCCAGTCCGCCAGCAGGCGGAGAGTAAGTTATTAGTTGCAGTTTTCTGGTTTTAGGTTGCAAGCCGGTTTCTGGTTACAGGTTTACAAGTTTCAGGTTACAAAGCAACATATTACAGACCCTGTAACCTGTAACTTTGGACGTTTTCTTATTCCTTCCCTTCCTCTTCTTTCTCTCTGGCTCTTAGTTCTAAGTAGTGCTGCTCCCGCTGCTCCCACTGGTGCCGTTTGTAAAACACTGCTACAAACACCGCAATACATATTACAGCAATCATTAGTATGACAGGACTACTCTGGCTGTTTGCCTCCATATTGGCGCGCGTATACCAGAATTTACCTGAAAATAATAAAATTAATACGGGAACTGCAAACAGCAAACCGATGGGGAGCCCCATCAACAGCTGTTTATTGAGTTTTTTTTCGCGTAAGCGATTCGCCTCCCAGTACTCCAAAAACCGCCTTTCCTGTTCGTTAAGCATGCATAATAAATTAATCCACAAACGAATAAAACGTCCCCAAAAATAATAACTTCACCCGACCTGTTTGTAGCACAGGCAAAATAGTATTAACTTACATCAAAAATCCTTAATCTCTTGAAAATTTCCGTTTTAGTAGCACAGTATTTTTACCAGCACAGGGTATTAAACTTACCAGGTATTGGAAGCTTTTATCTTAGTGATGTGGTAGACGTGCAAACCATTGCGGATAAGAATTCGCGTGACCTTATTGAACACATCCATTTTGCCCAGAAAGCTATTACCCGTCCGGATGATCAACTGATCGAGTTTATTCGCAAACATACCGGTAAGATCAGGCCGCTGGCAGAATCGGACCTGGATACATTTGTCGCAGATGGCAAGCTGATGCTCAATATTGGCAAGCCTTTTCACATCGAAGGCATTGGCACTTTACATAAGAATAAAGACGCTGTTTATGAGTTTACACCCGGCCAGCCGGTTGTACAACGCCTTGAAGCGCCCACACCACTTACGTCTGTTGATCAGCAGGACCCCGAAAGACCGCTTAAAAGAAAATCGGTCTTTGATGAAGACCCGCATGAAAGACGCAATTCATCCATCAGGCGTATGGCTATTGGCATTGGACTGATAATTGGGATAGGCATTATTCTCTGGGGTGGTTACAGCCTGTTTACTTCCAAAGTAAAAACAGACCCCAATGCGGCTACTGCTTCCACTACCAGTGAGCAGGATACCCAGCGTACCTCTACCTACCTGCATAATTTAAACGATCCGCAAAAAGCGCTGAATGACGCCGAGAAAAAGGACAGCAATATAACAGGGGTGAACACGGCCGATACCACACATAAAACCACTGTTACCCCGCCACCTGCCGCTACTACTGCATCCCCGGTTATAGCAGGTCCTTCCAGAACTTTCAAGTATGTACTGCAAACTACCAGGCTCAGGAAAACGGCGCAGGACATGTATGATAAATTAAAACCAAAGGTTGAACTGGAAGCAGTTGATTCTACTTTATTTAGAATTGTGATCTCATTGCCTGGTTCACCCGCCGATACGGCCCGCATCAAAGACTCTTTACACTTTTGGTACTGGGGCGCCCGCCGGGATAGAGTGGTTACTGTAGAATAATTCCAACATGAGCAAACGAACAGCTGAGTATTGGATAAGTAAATTACAACTGGCTACCCATATTGAAGGGGGCGCTTTCAGAGAAATATACCGGTCGCCGGTTTTGGCGCCTTTGTCGGCCCTGCCCGGTGGCTTTGGTGGCGACCGCAACTTTTGCACCAGTATTTATTTTCTGTTACAACAACACCAGTTCTCGGCTTTTCACAAAATAAAAAGCGATGAAGTGTGGCATTTCTATTACGGAGATGCCCTCATCGTTTATGAGATCGACCAACAGGGACAATTAATTGAACACCGCCTTGGCTGCGATCCCGAAAACAACGAAACCTTTCAATGCGTAATAGCCGCCGGCAACTGGTTTGCCGCCCGCCTTGCACCTGGTGGCGAGTATGCGCTGGTGGGCTGCACCGTAAGCCCCGGTTTTGACTTCGCCGATTTTGAATTGGCAAAACAAGAGGAATTGCTCACTACTTACCCCGATCATTCCGAATTAATAAAAAAAATGACAATTTGAAATAGCTGAGGTTGATGAGTTAACTGATCAGGGAACTTATTAACATTCCCGGGTTTTATACAACCAGAGGAGTTGTATCTTCGTCATACAATAGCTACCCGCTCCCTTTTTAACCCGTTTTAGATCCGTGATGAGTAAGCTTTGAGACCACAAAAGACTCAAAATATTACTCCCAGGCAAGGGAGGTCCGCCCGTAGGCGGATCCCCTTTATTTTTTATAGGTCCTCCCTGTAAAGAATGAGCGCAGCATCTGAAGTTCCATTATCGAGGATCGTAAAAGTTGAATTCCAATCTTTTTACACCACCTGTTTTAACAATCCTCTACAGCTATCGTTCCCCACCAACAATTTTACCATTGCCACATTTATCGCCTCTCTACCGGGTTTGAACCGAAACCGCTCCCTATCTCTTTATGACCTCACAGGGACCTAACAGGGACCTCACAGGGACCTGACAGGGACTTCACAGGGATTTCCCCCCTGTCAGGTCCTTGTTTTCTCTTTGTTAGGTCCTTGTTTTCTTGGAATCATATCAGAAATATACTATATTCATACCCTAATCAAAACCATAATTATGGCCAAATTCAATCAAGGTATAACCGGCCCGTTCCAGGGCAAGGTTGGTAGGGTTATCGGTGCATTCTGGAAAGGGATTCCCTATATGCGCGCGCTGCCTAAGAAAAGAACCTCCCCGCCAACCGCAGGAGAGCTGGCAAATCGGAAAAAATGGGCTTTATCTCAACAATGGCTGCAGCCTGTTCAGGATTTTGTCCGGATCGGATTTAAAGGCTATAGCCCTAAATCGGAAGGATTTATTGCCGCCAAGTCATACTTGCTGAAAAATGCGATGGTAGTAAATGGGGAAACTGTGGCTATTGACCCGGCCCGCGTGAAGCTGAGTTGGGGCGATCTGCCATTACCCAATAATTTACAGATGACCAGGCTGGAAGGGAAACTGGTTCAATTTACCTGGGACCCCAACGTGTACGATGATGTAGCCTGCAATGGCGACCAGATCATGATGTTAGCCTATAATGTTGAGAAAGATAGCGTAGTAGATGATCTGTATGGCCGGGTAAGAGCACACGGTTCAGACATATTGAATATCGATACCAGCAAAACCGGAACCTTTCATTTATATGTAGCCTTTGTTGCACATGATCGTAGCCGGCAGTCGGAAAGCATGTATATGGGCACTGTTGAAATATAACCCACCTTTAGTGGCTGGACGTTCCCAGTAATTCATTATACTTTTTCATCACCTGCACAAAATCTTCGGGAGTGTGCATTCTTAGTTGCTGCGCAGCAATAAAAGCTGCAATTGGTTCTTTTTTGTCGCCAAACTTTTCGGGCAGTTCGGTGCGGTCAGCCGGTAACAGGGTCATGGCGCCATTTTGCAGCAGGTAATAAAATTCGGCTTCTTCCAGGCGGCGGTTTACCCGACCGTTTGAAACAACCTGTTTTTCTTCAATAATATTCCGGGCAATCAGCCGGAGCAGGGAAGCTTTATCCTGTAACAGCACCTGGAAATAGGTGTTTTCGGAAGTTTTATCAGTAGATGGAAATCCCCGGCGAAACAGCAGGGAATCTTTCTTTTTGGGATACATTACAAATTCCTGCACTTTACTTTCTGCAGCAAAGGCATTGCCATTGAACTCAAGCAGCAGCATGTTCTTCAGGCAATCGAACTTCAATTTAAACTGGTTCAGCGTTCTGCCGCTGGTAAACCGCACTACCCCATCGCACCAGTCTTTAAATAAATAAGGATTTCCGGTAATGGTATTCAGTTCATCTTCTTTGGTGCTTTGGCCCAGGGCGCACTGGCACAGTAACAACAAACACCAGGCAATGTGCTTCATGATGACAAATTTGATTGCTTATAAGGTACGAATATTTATTTCTTAACGCTTATCAATTCAACAGAGAATGGGGTTTTCGTGCCAGATAAAAAAAATCCCCCTCCCGGTTAAGCCGGGAGAGGGACATATAATTAAGCGAGTTTGGATTAATAATCCATTCCACCCATACCAGGAGCGCCACCGCCATGTACATGGGGTTCTTCTTTCTTAGGTTTGTCGGCAATTACGCACTCAGTAGTGAGTACCATACCGGCAATAGAAGCGGCGTTTTCCAAAGCAATACGGGTAACTTTAGTAGGATCGATTACACCAGCGCGGAGCAGGTTTTCGTATTTCTCTGTACGAGCATTGAAACCGTAATCGTTCTCACCTTCTTTTACTTTTTGTACTACAATGCTACCTTCGATTCCGCAGTTGGCAACGATCTGACGCAGCGGCTCTTCAATAGCGCGTTTTACAATAGCAATACCGGTGTTCTCATCTTCGTTCAAACCTTTCAGTTTGTTTAAACCAGCGATAGCACGGATGTAAGCTACACCACCACCAGGCACGATGCCTTCTTCAACGGCAGCGCGGGTTGCGTGCAGGGCATCGTCAACGCGGTCTTTTTTCTCTTTCATTTCAACTTCGGTAGCAGCTCCTACGTACAGTACAGCTACACCACCGCTTAATTTAGCCAGACGCTCTTGTAATTTTTCTTTATCGTAATCTGAAGTAGTTACTTCGATCTGCGCTTTGATCTGGTTTACGCGGGCGTTGATCTCGTCTTTTTTACCTTTACCACCAACGATAGTAGTGTTGTCTTTATCGATAGTGATAGAAGCAGCCTGTCCTAAGTAAGAAAGGTCAGCGCCTTCCAGTTTGTAACCTTGTTCTTCGCTGATAACGATACCTTTGGTAAGCACTGCTATATCCTGCAGCATTTCTTTACGACGGTCGCCAAAGCCAGGAGCTTTAACAGCAGCCACTTTCAGGGTACCACGCAGTTTGTTCACTACGAGGGTTGCCAGTGCTTCGCCTTCCAGGTCTTCTGCAATGATCAGTAAAGGACGGCCGCTTTGAGCTACCTTTTCCAGAATGTGCAGAATATCTTTCATCGCGCTGATCTTTTTGTCATAGATCAGGATGTATGGGTTATCCAGTTCAGCGTGCATTTTTTCGCTGTTGGTAACGAAGTAAGCTGACGTGTAACCGCGGTCGAATTGCATACCTTCTACCACATCAACAGTAGTATCGGTACCTTTTGCTTCTTCTACAGTGATAACACCTTCTTTACCTACTTTAGAGAAAGCTTCGGCGATCAGTTTACCAATGTTTTCGTCGTTATTGGCAGAGATAGAAGCAACCTGTTGGATCTGTTTGCTGTTGATGCCAACAGTTTGTGACTGACCAGCCAGGTTTTCGATAACTGCTTCAACAGCTTTCTCAATACCACGTTTCAGGTCCATTGGGTTGGCGCCGGCAGCTACGTTCTTTAAACCTTCGCCGATGATAGATTGTGCCAGTACGGTAGCAGTGGTAGTTCCATCACCTGCAATGTCAGCAGTTTTAGAAGCTACTTCTTTTACCATTTGAGCACCCATATTTTCAATGGGGTCTTCCAGTTCAATTTCTTTTGCTACAGTAACACCATCTTTTGTTACAGAAGGAGCACCGAATTTTTTCTCCAGTACTACGTTACGGCCTTTGGGACCTAAAGTTACTTTTACAGCATTGGCCAGAGCATCAACACCCTTTTTCATTCTATTGCGGGCTTCGATATCGAAGAAAAGTTGTTTTGCCATATCTTGATTAATTTGAAAATGTGAAAATGGATAAATTTGAAAATGGGAAGTCTGACTGCAGACTTCATATTAAACGATAGCTAAAATGTCGCTTTCACGCATGATGAGCAGGTCATCGCCTTCGATCTGGATCTCAGTGCCTGCATATTTACCATACAGAACAGTATCGCCAACTTTTACAGTAACCGGCTCATCTTTTTTACCAGGACCGGCTGCTACAACCGTACCACGTTGAGGCTTTTCTTTTGCAGTATCGGGGATAATGATACCACCTGCGGTCTTCTCTTCCGCTTTAGCTGGTCGAACGATTACCCTGTCGTGCAGTGGGGTAACGTTTATAGCATCTACTTTCTTAGCCATAATGTATTAATTTTTGATTTTAGATGATGTTGTTATGAGGTGCCGGTTTTGGTTTTGCCTGCCAAAAAGCCGGGCGGCAAAAGTAAACGAATTTTATACCAATCCTTTACTAAGGCCATTTTTTCAGTGTTTTTGGCAAACTATGGCAGAAAAAGGAAGATACCCATCCCCTTTATTGGATTTTAATGTGCCATTTTTGCAGCACCCAATTGCTTCTAACCCAATAAATTGTCGTTGAACAGGATTTTAATATTATAATAAAGATGGTAAACACGATTTTGGGGGTACCCTGTAAATCGTTTAGCTTTGTGCCCTCAAAAACAAGTTCTTGCAAAATGATCAGCAGAAGAAACATTCGTGTGAAGGTTATGCAAACCATTTATTCTGTAGAAAGTCAGATCGCAGAATCTGGTGGCGAAGTACCTGCCAAACCAGTTGATACCGTGAAGATTTTACAGAAGCATTTTGATCAAACCCATTCGCTTTTTATTTATTTGATCCACTTTGTTACAGAAGTGGCCCGTTACGCTGAAACCGATGCCCGCAACCGCGCTTCCAAACACTTGCCTACGAAAGAAGACCTGAACGTTAATATTAAATTAGCCGGTAACGAATTACTGTGGAAGATCCTTGAACACCCTTCCTACAAACAGGCCGTTAAAGACGACAAGCCTGAAGGCTGGGTTGACCAGGACATGCTGAAAAAGATCTACCAGGAACTGGTTGAATCGGAAAAGTACCAGCAATACATTGCCGTACAGGGCAGGGATAAGAAAGACGAAAAAGAAATGCTGGAGTACATTTTTAACACCCTGCTGTTACCCAATGAAACTTTTACCAGCTACATAGAAGAGTATTTCAGCAACTGGGACGATGATGCCGATATGCTGGTAGTGCTGATGCAGAACTTCCTGAACAAACCTGCCGGCTACAACTTCCAGGAATTGCTGAGCACGGAAAAATGGCAATTTGCCAAAAACCTGTTGCAAACCACGCTGGAAAAGAAAGAACTGGCGTTGCAATATATAAAGCCTAAACTCAAGAACTGGGACCCCGACCGTATTGCCGCTCTGGATATGATACTGATGCGGATGGGCGTATGCGAATTCTTATTCTTTGAGACCATTCCCCCAAAAGTTACCATTAACGAATACATTGACCTGGCGAAGGAATACAGTACTCCGCAAAGCGGCCAGTTTGTAAATGGTATTCTGGACAATATACATAAAGACCTGGTTCGGGATAATCAAATGCACAAAGTGGCATTTACGCCCAATGGGACACAGCCACAGCAATCAGCGAATAAACCTTCCTGATTAACTTGCTTTGATTAGATTTGCAAAAATTTATCCCTTGATGAAATACTTTTTGGCCTTTATAGCTGTAGCCACCTTTATCGGCTGCGACTATGCAGATAAAACGCCTCCGGGAACCCCTGTGATCCCTAAAGAAGCGTTCGACAGTACTAAATTCACGACGATTGAATGGATAGATTCAACAAAGGATTATGGTAAGATCACTGAAGGGCAAAAGTTGGATGTTTCTTTCCGTTTCAAGAACACGGGCGATAAACCGCTGATTATCCGTACAGTTAGGCCGGGTTGTGGTTGTACAGCCGCCGAACCGCCCAAAGCACCTATAGCACCGGGCGAGGAAGGCCTTATCAAGGCTTCGTTCAACAGCCAGGGCCGCGAAGGACATAACAGCAAGGATATTTATATAGAAGCAAATACCAAAGGCACCCAGAACCATAAAGTGCATTTTGATGTTGAAGTAGAAAAAGGGAAATAATTCCCTTAGATGTTAATTTACCAATTTTAAAATTTTCAAATTCACATAACAATGACAGCAGTTATTTTATTGCAGGCTACAGGTGGCGGAGGCGGATACATGCAGTTGATTCTTTTAGTAGGCATGATCCTCGTATTCTGGTTATTTATGATCCGTCCGCAAGCTAAAAAAGCAAAACAGGCCAAATCATTCCAGGAGAATTTACAGAAAGGCGACAGAATCGTTACTATTGCCGGTATTCATGGCCGGGTAAATAAAATGAACGAAGATGGCACCATCGATATCGAAACCAGCCCAGGCAGCTATTTAAAGATTGAAAAAAGCGCAATCTCTATGGAGATGACCGCTAATGTAAATAAGCCTGCAGTTACTACGCCTGCGAAATAATTTCCGAAAGGAAATAATATAAATGAAGCAAGTCTTTTTAAAGGACTTGCTTTTTCTTTTTTATAAGCGAGGCAAACGGCAGGAGGCAGACGGCAAACATGGCTCGCCAACTTTGTAGTTAATAACTACCTTGCGCCGCCGGCAATTCTCTGCCTTCTGCCTCGCCCGCCGAAGCTTTAGCGTACGAGGGCCCTTTGCCCTTTGCCAACTTTTTATATAACTTGCCTCCCCTATGGCATTACGAATTGGCTTAACCGGTGGTATTGGCAGTGGTAAAAGCACTGTGGCTAAAGTATTTGAGGTACTTGGCATTCCGGTATATTCTGCCGATGAAGCCGCCAGGCGACTTATGAATGAAGACGAACGGCTGCGGCAATTGATCGTTCAGCATTTTGGGCCTTCTTCTTACAAAAACAATCAGCTCGATCGCTCCTATATTGCCAGCCAGGTATTTAATGACAAAGGAAAGCTGGAGTTAATGAATTCCCTGGTGCACCCCGTTACCATTCGCGATGCGGCCGAATGGATGGCAAAACAAACCACGCCTTATGCCATAAAGGAAGCGGCCATTATTTTCGAAAGCGGCACCCAGGACCAGCATGATTATATTATCGGGGTATCGGCCCCTACTCCATTGCGTATTTTACGGGCCATGAAACGCGATGGTTCTTCCCGCGAACAGGTACTCGCCCGCATGAGCAAACAGATCCAGGAATCCATTAAAATGCGGTTATGCGATTTTGTTATCTTTAATGATGAGCTGAAGCCGGTTATTCAGCAGGTTCTTTCTTTACACGAGCAGTTGATTCAAATGAGCAAAGCAGTAAGCAGTAAGCAGTGAGAAAGGCAGCCCGCAGCGGGCAGAAAAAAGCCCCTCCACCAGCTGGCGAAAGGGCCAATTATATAAACCAGTCAACTTGTCAACTCGTTAACGTGTTAACTTTTTCAACCCTGTCAACACGATCAACCTCCTACTTGATTCCAACAACCCTTCTTCAATCACGTTAACTTATCAACGAGTTAACTCGTTAACTCGTCAACTTGCTACTACTCTTATAAGCCAGCCACGCCGTAAACCCCAACACCGCAACTCCTGCTGCTACCGCAACTATAGGAGTGATCTTGTTTACAGCCCTGGGAATATATGTAACGCCCTCGGCGCCAACAACGCCCGGCTCATTGGTATAGCGCCCGTTTACTGGTATAGCCAACTCCCTAAAGTTATCAGCCAGATTGTGGAGCATTTTCCGCATTTCTTCGCCTCTCATTGGCATTCCATGCCCGGTGGCAACGATCTCCGGATCCAGGGCCGACAGCGTTTTGACTGACTTTTCTGCTGCCGCCCAATCGTAGGTAAAATACTTGGGCGGACCAGTCAGTTTGCGGGTTTGCCGCATTACCGACCAAACCGACTCCTGCTGGGTGGTCACAAAGGCATCACCCGCCAGCAGCACGCGGTCGCGCCGCCGCCATAAACTGATCTGACCAGGTGAATGCCCCGGCGTATGAATATATTTCCAATCGGGTAAAAAAGGCAGACTGCCATCATCGGGCAATATCTGAAGATGTTCACTGATATTGATTGGTCCGGAGGGGAAAACCGACGAAATAGCCGAGAACAAACCACCGCCTGCCCACGGATCAGCAGGTGGATAAGCCGATATTCCTGACAAATAGGGCACCTCCATCACATGAGCGAACACCGGTACATCCCAATCGTTGGCCAGTTCCTGTGCAGCCCCCACATGATCAAAGTGGCCATGGGTTAAAATAATGGCCGCGGGTTTTGAATCGGGCCAAAAGAGGTATTCTGCCAGTTCTTTGATCTTTAAAGCCGACCTTTTTAACCCTGCATCTACCAACACCCACTTTTTTTCAACGGCGTTATGTATCAGGTATACGTTTACAAAGCCATCTCGCAGGCCCCATACCCCGGGTGCTACTGTAAACCAGTTGACGTCGATCACTGATTTTGCTGTTCCGCTCTTCATTGGTGTCAATTTTATAAATGGAAAGAATAGTCCTGGTAATCTCTATCCATTAATTAAAATTGTATGCCACTGGTAATAAGTTGATTGTTGTTAAACGTGAAGTTTCTGAGAAATAAGAAACAGTTACAGGTTTCAGGTTGCAGGGGGGGCATCCATATAAGCCTTTGAACCCTGGAACCTCAAACATGGAAAAGCCTTCAATAGATCCACTAATTCCCAATAATATCTACATCTTTCACCTTAACCGGAAACCACACCATCATTTCCCCTTTGCCCCTGTTGGCCCAGGCGTAGTAAGGAATGGCGGTTACCGTTTTTCGGGTGGTAGATACCGTTTGTGCTTTTTCATCAACCATAATTACAGGCAGGTCGCTTTGCAGCACTTCCACCCCATTTAACAGATCTGGCTTAAAAGATGCCTGGAAGCTGGCATCGGCCGGCAACAAAATGTTAGCCGCCTTGCCATTGTTATCGGCCCATTCGGCACAATAGATCAACGGGCCGCGCTGCAGGGCCACTTTGCCCTGGTCGTCTTTTACTTTTTCATTGGCCACTACCCGGCGAACTTCCATCGGCAGGTCAACCTTCAGCACATCGCCTTTTTTCCAGGTACGTTTTATTACCGCATACCCCTTTTCAACAGTATAGTCAACCGGTTGCCCGTTTATTGAAATAGTCACCTTCGCATTTTGATTGTCATTAAACGTGTACAGGTCAGAAGGGATGGCCTGGTTGCCGGCCCAACCCGGAATGCGCACCAGCAGGCTAAAGGCATCACTCTTTTGCGGCGATACGGTAAAGGTCAGCGCTCCCTCCCAGGGATAGTTATTCTGTTGCACAATAGTCACCGGTTTGCCATGAACCTGGATGGCTGCATTACCAGACACAAACAGGTTTACATATACTGCATCGCCTTTTAATGCATACACATAGCCGGGGATGGATGGGATCAATCTGGTAAGGTTGGTGGGACAGCATGAACATTCAAACCAGCCAGAACGTGCCGGTTCCATGCTGTGGTGCGAAACATTATTCTTGATCTGCATGGCATTGGTATAGAAAAAGGATTTGCCATCGAGCCCTACTCCGCTGATGAGGCCGTTGTACAACATTTTTTCCAGCACATCCATATATTTCGATTCGCCATGCAACAGGAACATGCGGTAATTCCAATACACCCCGGCAATGGCTGCACAGGTTTCGTTATAGGCAGTGGCATTAGGCAGCTCGTAGTTATCGCCAAAGCGTTCGCCGGAAGGAACAGCGCCCAGTCCGCCCTGCACATAGATCTTTTTGGTAACCACATTCTCCCAAATGGAATCAATGGCCTGCAATAATTTTTCATCGCCCGTGAGGGCTGCTACATCGGCCACGGCCGAATACAGGTATCCGGCGCGAACGGCATGTCCTACCGCTTCCCGCTGATCCACTACCGGAATCTCGTCCTGCCAGTAGGCGCCATTCTGCCACGGGTCTTTGCTTTTAGCATCGTACTTATCGTAATGACCGCGTTCTTCAATAAAGAACTTCGCGGTTTGCAGGTATTCGGGTTTACCGGTAATACGGTACAACTTAACCAGTCCCATTTCAACGATCTCATGCCCCGGGGCCACGTGCCGCCTATCGGGACCAAACACCGAACAAACGAGATCGGCATTTTTCAGGGCTATATTCAGCAGGTTCTTTTTACCAGTAGCATAATAGTGTGCATAGGCCGCTTCGTACAAATGACCGGCATTGTAGAGTTCATGACTCAGCTCGCGTTCTCTCACCCAGCGTTCAGGTCCGGCCCACTCGTGAGGCGATGTGGGATCGATGGTGCGGGCGGTATACAGGTAACCATCAGGCTCCTGCGCTTTAGCTATTTTATCTATTAAGGAATCGATGTAGGCTTCCAGCTTTTTATCAGGGAACAGGCTTAATGAAAAGGAAGCGCCCTCAATGGTTTTGTAGATATCGGTATCATCAAATGGGTAGGTGGTGCAGAACTTACCGCTATGGGCAGCGGCCATTTCAAAGTTCTTTACCCGGCCCGTGCTTTCACAACGGGCAAAGGAAGCCGGAATGGTTACGGTGTGGTTGATCTTCATTCGGGGCAACCAGAAGTTATCGGTAAAGTGAACGGCCGTGAAATTTACCGCCTGTACGGGATAGTCTTTTTTTGGTTGGGCCAATATACTGTTGGCAGCCAGAATACCAAAGGCAAACAGGGATTGTTTTAGCATGGAAGCGTTCGTTTTTATACCACTAAATATACGGTTAAAATGAATAGGGATATGGCAATTGTCGAATAGACACTAATATTGGTTAAGAAGTTGATAAGGTTGATAAAGTTGACAGGGTTGACAAGTTAACTAGTTGACGAGCTTAAGTTGACATGTTATATTTTTATCATATAGTCCTGCTATCAGGGCTACAAAAAATAAAAACCCCAACAACGTTTCCGCTATTGGGGCTATATAACTTATTAACTTGTTAACTCGTCAACTTACTTCAACTTCGCCAAAGCCGTACTGATGCGCTTCCAGGCTTCTTCGATCTTCTCCATGCTGTTGGCAAAAGAGATCCGGATAGCCTGAGGCTCACCAAAGGCGCGGCCGGTAACGGTAGATACGTGTGCTTTGTTCAGCAGGTACATACACAGGTCATCGGCATCCTTGATCGTTTCTTCGCCATCGCTCTTTCCAAAGAAAGCGCTAACGGTTGGGAATACGTAGAAAGCACCATCAGGCTCGGGGAAAGTTAAACCGGGGATGGCTGTCATCAGTTCCATCACGCGTTTTTTACGACGCTCGAATTCCTTCGTCATTTCCATGGAAGGTTTCAGGTCGGTAGTCAGAGCGGTGATAGCAGCACGTTGGGTGATACTGTTGGTACCGCTGGTGAACTGTCCCTGTAATTTCTCACAAGCCTTGATCACATCAGGGTGAGCAGCCAGGTAACCTAACCGGTAACCGGTCATGGCAAAACCTTTACTTAAACCGTTCAGTACAATTACGCGGTCTTTCAGGTCTTCAAACTGCGCAATGCTTTCGTGTTTGCCTACGAAATTGATGTACTCATAAATTTCGTCAGACAAGATATAGCAATTAGGGAATTTGCGGAATACGCCAGCCAGGCCTTCCAGCTCAGCTTTGCTGTATACGCTACCGCTGGGGTTACAGGGCGAAGAGAAGATAAACAATCTTGTTTTATCGCTCATCGCTGCTTCCAGCTCGGCAGGCGTCAATTTGTATTTGTTCTCAATTTTGGTGGGAACCAGTTTTACCACCCCTTCGCCCAGTTTCACGATCTCGGAATAGGTAACCCAGTATGGAGTAGGGATCACTACTTCGTCGCCTTTGCTCACGGTGGCAAATACGGCATTGGCCAGGCTGTGCTTGGCGCCCGTAGAAGCAATGATATTTTCAGGCTTATATGACAAATTATTGTCGCGCTTCAGTTTGGTACAAACCGCTTCACGCAATTCAGGATAACCGGCAACAGGTGTATAGTGGCTCCAGTTTTCATCAATTGCCTTCTTGGCAGCTTCTTTAATATGCTCAGGCGTATCAAAATCTGGTTCGCCGAGACTCAGGTCAATCACATCAATACCTTTGGCGCGCAATTCACGGCCCAACTTAGCCATCTTCAATGTTTCCGGCTCGTTGAATAACTGTAAACGGGATGATAGTTGCATACTAATAACTAATAATTAGGTTGGTAGTTTTTTTGTGCCGCAAAAGTAGTTAATTTGAAATTGCAGATTTTCTAAAATTTATAATAGGGTAATTACGTTGTAAGTTCCCGAAACGGCTGAAATCCGGAAATTGGGGACAAAAACTTGTGTATTAGGCCAGAAATGCGGAAATAACCGGCATCCGGGAACCGGCAACAGGCAACAATCTCCTGAGTTTCTGACCGAAAACACTATCTTTGCCAACTCTAAAAAAATAAATCGAAACAATCCAATGAGAGCACTGGTTAGCATTTTTGCAGGTCTGTTGATACTGATCTCTTTATACCAGCTTTCCTTTACCTGGTTCGTAAACCAGCACGAAAAAGAAATGGGTAAGAAAGCAGAGGTGTATGTTAAACGGACCTATCCCCTTACTCCTCAACAGAAGTACCCCACTAACTCTGAAGCCCGCGCCTATTACAAGGATACCGTGGACAATGCACATGACGCTTATCTCGATAGCTTGCTGACTGCTACAAGAGACAAAAAAATTACCTGGTGGGGTCAAACTTACCAGAAAGCGAAAGAAAGCGAATTGTTGCTGGGTCTTGATTTGCAAGGTGGTATCAACGTAACTATGGATATAGCCCTCGACGGTCTGATCAAAGGACTGGCTAACAATCCAAAAGATCCCCAATTACTAAAGGCCATCGCTGAAGCACAAAGAAGAAAGCTCAGCAGCGATAAAAACTTTATCGATCTGTTTGCTGATGCCTACCACGAGCAAAACCCGGGCGCCAGACTGGCTCCCCTGTTTGTGAGCGCCAACAACAAACTGAGCGGAACCGCTTCTGACAACGCGGCACTGAACTACCTTCATGACCAGGCCACTGCCGGCATGAAACAAACTTTCCAGGTGCTGCGCGAACGTATCGACCAATTCGGTGTTGCCCAGCCCAACATCAACCTCGATGAAAACAAAGGTATCATCACGGTTGAACTGGCCGGCGCCAGCGATCCGGAAAGGGTTCGTAAATACCTGCAATCAACAGCCCACCTGCAATTCTGGGAAGTGTATACCCTGGAAGAGCTGTCAAACTCTGTAATGAGTGCCTCAAAAGCGCTCGACGACTACATGGCTGCTACTATTACAGATTCGAATGGGGTTGCTAAAAAAGATACTACCACCAAGAATCTGCTGGTTAGCAAAATTAAATTCATTCCACCTCAACATGATCCCAATAGCGGCAAAGTAAGCTACTCTCCTTCACTGGGTGTTGCCCTTTTAGCCGATACTGCTGCGGTTAATAAATACCTGAACATTCCGGCCGTTCGCAATAGTTTCCCTGCTAACATCAGGTTCCTGTGGGGTAAACAAGATCGCGACGACGAAGGCAAACTGAGCAATTTCCTCAGATTATATGCGATCAAGACCATTCCTGGCAGAGACAAAGCCTTCCTGGAAGGCGACGCTATCGAAGATGCCCGCCAGGAGTTTGACCAGGTTACCAATGAAGTGGCTGTTGCCATGGAAATGAACCCCACCGGCGCCAGAAACTGGGCTACCCTTACCGGAAGGAATGTAGGCCACCCCATCGCCATTGTGCTGGATGACATCGTATACAGCGCTCCTAACGTAATTCAAAAGATCGAAGGCGGCCACTCCCGCGTTACCATGGGTTCTGGTGGTAAAAACCAGCAACTGGTGGTAGAGGAAGCCAATGACCTGGCCAACATTCTGAAAGCCGGTAAACTGGAAGTTCCCGCTATCATCGTTCAGGAACAAGTGGTTGGTCCTACCCTTGGTACACAAGCTGTACATGGCGGTATAATGGCCTTCGCTATTGCTTTTATCGTGATCTTCGCCCTGATGCTGGTATATTATAATACTGCAGGTATTGTAGCCAACATCGCCCTGATACTGAACCTGTTGTTTACCGTCGGCGTATTGAGCGCCATGAATGCCACTTTAACAGCGCCCGGTATTGCCGGTCTGGTGTTAACCATTGGTATGGCAGTAGACACCAACGTAATCATCTTTGAACGTATTAAAGAAGAGCTGTCAAAAGGTAATACCTACGCACAGGCGGTTAAAGCCGGTTACCTGCGTTCATTACCACCGGTACTGGATGCGCACATCACTACCATGCTGACAGCTATCATCCTGTTCATTTATGGTTTAGGCCCGGTATTAGGTTTTGCTACCACCCAGATCCTCGGTATCCTGTTATCGTTGTTCTGCGGTATCCTGGTATCACGCCTCATCACTGATTTCTATACCAACAAGAACAGACACTTCGTATACTTCACCGGTTTATCAAAACGTATCTTCAAACACGCGGCTTTCAAGTTCATTCAGTACCGCAAGGTTGCCTACGGCATTTCTGCAGTGGTATTATTACTGGGTGTAGCTTCTTTCTTCCACGGTTTCAGATACGGCGTTGAATTTAGCGGTGGTAGAAGCTATGTAGTGAACTTTGGTAAATCTGTGAATGCTGAAGAGATCCGGAATTCACTGGAAAAAACCTTCGGCACCACACCTACCATTAAAACATATGGCGGTCCCGACAGGCTGAACATCACTACCGATTACCGCGTTAGCGAAACCGGTATTACAGTAGATTCAGCTGTTCAAAGCACTTTATATACCGGGTTGAAACCTTACTTAGCAGAAGGTACTACGCAGCAGGATTTCAATACCCGTTTGCTGGAAGGTAGTAACAAGGTGAACCCCACCATTTCTGATGACCTTAAAAAAGGCGCTCAGTGGGCTACTTTCTGGTCAATGCTGATCATCGCCATCTATATCTTCATCCGTTTCCGCGACTGGAGATATTCTATGGGAACCATCGTGGCCCTGTTACACGACGTATTGGTAACCCTGGCAGTGTTCTCGTTCCTGAAAGATGTGGTGCCCTTCCCGCTTGAAATTGACCAGCACTTCATTGCTGCGATATTGACCGTAATTGGTTTCTCCATGAACGATACCGTGATCGTGTACGACCGTATCCGCGAATACAGTCATACCATGCACGGCGCCGATAAAACCACCATCATTAACAAAGCGATCAACGATACCCTGAGCCGTACTATTATGACGTCGCTCACGGTGTTCCTGACCATCCTTATCCTGTTCCTGGTAGGTGGCGAGGTAACCAAAGGTTTCGCCTTCGCCATGTTGATCGGTGTTATTACCGGTACTTATTCTTCCATCTTTGTAGCAGCGCCGATCCTGATCGACTTTGCCAAAGACAAACCGCTGGGTGAAGCCGCTCCTGCTCCTAAAACAGGAACAACTCCCCAAAAAGCGACGGCAACTAAAGCTTAATAAGAATTAGCTACTTTATAAAAAAGCCTCTCGTTTAACGGGAGGCTTTTTCTTTGGCCTCCCCCCGGCCCCCTCCGGTGGAGGGGGAGAAATACAGCATCACGCCATTACTCAACCTGTTAATTTTTCAACCTTCCTTCCTCCCACTTCTAACATCTTACTTCATGCCATCAACCCTCCTCCTACATTATTCCACCTAACCTCCTTCTTCCTGGTCAACTGGTTAACTGGTCAACTTGTTAACTTGTCAACTTATCAACTCACCAACCCGTCAACCCGTCAACTTAACTACCCATTAACCAACGCAGCGCTACTTAACCACCAATTAACCTCCCACCATTTATCCTCATACCAACTTTGCATTCATAGGTCCATTAAACAGACTGATCACCCGACTAAACCGACAAGTATGCAAATTTTCCAGACCAATTCATCCACCCGATGGAACCAGTTCAAATGGACCCTTCTCTTTTTACTGCTGGGATTGATCTTCGCGATCACCGTACTGATCGTAGCGCTGAAACAGGTTTATACACCCGCAATTCCGAACCTGAACAATCGCACCGCGCAATTAACCAATGGATTTCCCGATAAAAATGATGTACCCATTTCAAAAAAATGGGCGCCTGGTTTTGAGAAATACATCAGGCGTAAAGAAAAAAAAGCAGCGGAAAAGAAAGCAGCCCTGCTGGCACCTACCGCGCCTACATACCAGTTGCCGCCGGCCTATGCCTCGTTCAACCGGTTTCCCTGTGGCATTCGCTCCGCCTTTTATGTAGCCTGGGACCCGCAATCGTTCTATTCGCTGCAACGGAATATTTCGAACCTCAACCTCGTGATCCCTGAATGGATGTTCATTGATCCCAAAACCGACACCATTACTACCCAGGTGGATGACCGGGCGCTGGCCATTATGAAAAAAAGCGGCGTGCCCATTATGCCTATTCTTTCCAACAACTATAAAACAGAATTTTTGGGCGAACCGGTTCACCGCATTCTCACCAACCCGGCCAAAAAAGAGAAACTGATCAACGATGTGATCAACATCCTTGAAAAGAATCATTTTATTGGCGTGAACGTTGACTTTGAAGAATTGAAGGAAGAGTCAGATGAACCCCTGGTAGCTTTTCAAAAAGAACTGTATACCCGCCTGCACGCAAAAGGCCTGCTGGTAACACAGGACATTTCCCCCTTCAACAACGATTATAATTATGAAGAACTGGCCAAATACAACGACTATATCTTCCTGATGGCGTATGACCAGTATGCCGATAACACTGGTCCCGGCCCCATAGCCCACCAGCAATGGATTGAGTCTGCCGTTGATAAAGTGGCCCGTAAGATCCCTTCTAACAAATTAATATTATCACTGGCGGCATACGGATACGACTGGCCGCAGCATGGCAATGCTACCAATATTACCTACCAGCAGGCCCTGTCAACCGCCCGCGAATCGGAAGGTGTTATTGATTTCGATAACAATTCCTATAATTTGCATTACAGTTATTATGACGATGATGATAAACCGCACCAGGTTTACTTTATGGATGCCGCCAGCACCTTTAACAGTCTGCGTTTTGCTACTGAATATGGACTCGCCGGCACCGCCTTGTGGCGTCTGGGCAGTGAAGACAGCCGCATCTGGAAATTCTATAGCCAGGATATGCAAAAATCAGCGCTGGCTAACTTCGACTTTAAAAAATTCATTCGCGTACAATCGAGCAACGATGTGGATTATATGGGCGAAGGCGAGATCCTCGATATCCTGAGCACGCCTGTGGATGGCCGCATCACGCCTGAAATCGACAGCGCCGATATGCTCATCAGCGAAGAACGCTACGATAGCCTGCCAAGCATGTTCGTGGTTAAAAAATACGGTACCGCCGATCCTAAAAAACTGGTGCTCACTTTTGATGATGGCCCCGACCCCACATGGACGCCCCAGGTGCTGGACATTCTGCAAAAAGAAAAGGTGCCGGCCTCCTTTTTCCTGGTAGGTATCAATGCCGAGAAAAATATTCCCATTGTAAAACGGATATATAAGGAAGGGTACGAACTGGGCAACCACACCTTTACCCATCCGAACATTGCAGAAATATCGCCCAGGCGGGCGCTGCTTGAAATAGAAAGCACCCGGTTGTTGCTGGAATGCATTACCGGCCACTCCACCATCCTGTTCAGAGCGCCGTACAACGCCGATTTTGAACCGGAGAAGATGGAAGAACTGCTGCCCGTGGCCATTGCCCGCACCAAGAATTACCTGGATGTGGGGGAATCGGTTGACCCGCTTGACTGGGAGCCGGACGTAACTGCAGATAGCATTGTGACAAGGACCATCAGACGCAAACAGGAATTGACGGCTGCCGGGTTAAGCGGTAACGTTATCTTACTACACGATGCCGGCGGCGATACCCGTAGCGAAACCATCAAAGCCCTGCCCCGCATTATTGAATATTTTAAAAGCCGGGGCTATCAATTTACCACTATCGCTGATTTGCTGGGTAAGAAAAAAGCCGAGCTGATGCCGGCCGTGCCCAAGGGCAAAGATTACTACCTGGTACAATTAAATTACCTGTTGGCTGAATCGGGTTACTGGGCAGGTGAAATATTGTTCGTTTTGTTTGTGGTGTTCATTGTGTTGTCGATGGCCCGGCTGGCATTTCTGGCCTTTTTGGCCACCCGCCAGCGCCGCAGGGACAGATTAACGGTTTGGCCCGCGATAACCGATTACCCGCTGGTATCTATCATTGTGCCCGCTTATAACGAGGCCGTAAATGCTGTTAACTCAGTAAACAACTTATTAAAGACCAACTGGCCCAATACCGAGATCATTTTTGTTGACGATGGCAGCAAGGATGGCACGTATGAAAAAATACACGATGCATTTCAACACCATCCCCGGGTAAAAGTATTTACCAAGCCTAATGGCGGCAAAGCATCGGCCCTGAACTTTGGTATAAAGGAATCAAATGCTGAGTATGTAATATGTATCGACGCTGATACGCACCTGCACCCTGATGCCATTCCGAAGATGATGAGGCACTTCATGGTCGATGAAGGAAATAAAAAGGTAGGCGCCGTAGCCGGCAACGTAAAAGTGGGTAACGTGGTAAACATGCTCACCCGCTGGCAGAGTATCGAGTACATTACCAGCCAGAACTTCGACCGCAAAGCATTTGCCTGGCTCAATGCCATTACCGTAGTGCCGGGCGCCATTGGCGCCTTCCGCAAAAAAGCCATCGAGGATGCCGGCGGTTTTACCACCGATACACTGGCCGAAGATTGCGACCTGTCGGTTCGCATTTTGCGGCAGGGGTATACCATTGCCAATGAACGGGAGGCCCTGGCGTTTACCGAAGCGCCCGAATCGGTGACAATGTTCATAAAACAACGGTTTCGCTGGAGCTTTGGGGTAATGCAAACTTTCTGGAAGCATCGCCAGGTGTTGTTCAATAAAGAACACAAGGCACTGGGTTGGGCGGCGTTCCCCAATATTTTACTTTTCCAGTTCATTATACCGGCCTTTGCCCCTGTGGCTGATTTCTTTATGCTGATTGGCATACTCACCGGCAATGCAGAGCACATTCTGCTCTATTACGGTTTGTTCATGCTGGTTGATGTGGCCGTATCGGTACTGGCCTTTCATTTTGAAAAAGAAAAGAAATCGCGCCTGTTATGGTTATTGCCGCAACGGCTTATTTACCGCTGGCTCATGCTGATAGTCTTGTTCAAAGCATTCCTGAAAGCGATTAAAGGCGAATTACAGGGCTGGGGCGTGTTGAAGCGTACAGGAAGCGTACAGGCGGCTAAAGGCGCTTATAAGGTAGCATAATAAGAAAATTAAATCCCCATGAATCAGATACGGGTACCGGGCAACCGGTACCCGTTTTACATACCGCCTGTAACCTGTAACTTGCAACCTGTATTGGCAATTGAAAAGGAGCCATGCCCTATCAGCTTTATCAACCCTGTTAACTTTATCAACTTTTACCAAAATGCATGCTACAAAAGCAAAATATATCAGTGAGTTGCTGAATACCGAAAACGACCACCTGAAAAAATTGAATGAGATCGTTTTGCAGTCAATAGAACAGGAGAAATTACTGCTGGAGAGTATCGCTCAGCAGGGTACAGAAAAGCTTAGTGTTGGCCAGCGGATGGCCGACAAGGTGGCCCGTTTTGGCGGCAGCTGGAAATTCATCACCTGGTTTGCGGCCCTGTTAGTAATTTGGATAAGTTTTAACCTGCTGATAGTGAACCGGGACCGGTTCGACCCCTATCCTTTTATTCTGTTGAACCTGCTGCTCTCCTGCCTGGCGGCCATTCAGGCCCCGGTGATTATGATGAGCCAGAACCGGCAGGAAGAAAAGGACCGTAAACGCAATGAGAACGATTATGTGGTAAACCTGAAAGCGGAGATCGAGATCAGGACCCTGCACCAGAAAATTGACCTGCTGATGCAGGAGCAATTCAAAAAGCTGATAGAATCGCAGGCGGAACAGATCAAGCTATTGCAGAGCATTATAAGGGAAAATACGAAACACAATGGGAATGATAAGAGTAAAGGCAGTGGGCAGTAGAGAAACGGCAAAAGGCAAAGGGAAAACAGAGACAAGCATCAAGCTGTAAGTCGTAAGCCGTCGCGGCAATGGCCCCTGAAAATTCGGAAATACCGCTATTACTCATACTGTTCGAATTAGAGCCTTTGCCCTTTGCCCTCTGCCTTGCCTTTTCAAAACAAAAAAGCAAGTCCTTTTAAAAAAACTTGCTTCAGCATAATTACTCCCCCTTTAGGGGGATGGGGGTAAACAAAAACGCCGCCCACCCGGAGCGACGTTTAAACCCTAAAGAAACCGACCTATTTTAATTCTTTTTATCGTGGTGCTTTCCGCCAGCATGGTGAGTGCTGTCAGCAGCCTTTTTTGGTTCTTTTACATGGGCAGGCTTTGTACCTGTTGAATCTTTCTTTGGGTGATGTTGTTGAGCCATAGTAACATATCCGGTCATTAAAGCTAAACCTGCGAGTAATAATACTTTTTTCATTTGTGAATATTGAAAGGTTGTTTGGGAATGATTTGACTGTGTGAAAGTATTCAAATGTGCTACCCGGGAAAAATTTTATGGGCTGCTTAACTGGTGATTAACAATCTCCCACAATTCGTAACTTTCCTTAACATCCGTTTAACCAGATTACAAAAAATGTAAGCATAATGGATAGCAAATTTGCTAACAGGAGTTTATCAGATTTTATGCGTTCATCAACACTCAGATGGCTGGTGCTTTTAGCCAGCATTTTAATAATGCTGATAATAGCCGTTCAGTTGTTCTGGCTGAATAAAGTGTATTCATTCGAGCAAAAAACTTTTAATACAAACGTTGTAAAAAGTATTCGGGGCCTCTATGAAGATATCGATCTTGCCGACACCCGCTCCAATCACTTACAGGACTTAATTGAACAGCCAAATACAGATTATTATTTATTCCGGGTTGAGAATTATTACCCCGAAGATAGCATTGCCTCTTACCTGAAGCACGAATTGAACGATTTTGATGTATTGACCGATGCCTACCTGGGTTATTACAGCGCCGGTAACAAAGATTATAACTATACAAAATATATCAACGCAGCGGCTTCGCGGTATGGTTCGGAAGGTATAAACCTCTCCGTATATCACCGGAAGCACAATTACCTGATGCTGTATTTTCCACACCGCAACAAATATGTGCTGCACCAGATGAATTTCTGGTTCATCAGTAGCGCCATCCTGTTTGTAGTATTGATCGGGCTGGCAGTGATCCTGTTCTTCTTTTACCGGCAACGGTTCCTGGCCGAAGTACAGAAAGATTTCGTGAACAATTTCACCCATGAATTTAAAACTCCGCTGGCGGTAATGAAAATATCGTCGGAGGTGTTGTTGCAGGATAAAATAGCTACCCAGCCTGAGCGTTTGCGTAAATACGCCACCATCGTTGAAAATCAAACCCAGCACCTGCAGGAACAGGTAGAGCGCTTGTTGCAGATTGCCCGCAGCGACCGGAAAGACCTGCCCATTCAGAAAAAACAGGTAACGTTAAAAGAGCTGATTGAACAGGCCGTTGCCAAAATGCAACCCCTGATCGATGAGAAAAAAGCGGAGGTGAATATCCCGATCGATGAAGAACAGAATATTGAATTGTATGCCGACCGGGCGCATCTGGAACTGGCCATCGTAAATTTGCTGGAGAACGCCCTTAAATTCTCAGAAAAACCACACATCATTATTTCAATAGGTCATGAAGACGGAAACATCTACATTTCAGTAAAAGATAATGGTATTGGCATAGAAAAGAAATACCAGAAACGGTTGTTCAAGAAATTTTATCGCGTACCCACCGGCGATGTACACAATGTAAAAGGATTTGGATTGGGATTGAACTTTGTAAAAAGGATCATCGATGCCCACCACGGATCCATTAAAATAAACAGCCTGCCTGGTATTGGAACCGAATTCAGGCTTATTCTTCCAGCATCTGTAAATAGTTGAACATGGTTACAAAAAAAGTAAAAGTTCTGTTGGCCGAAGATGATATGTCGTTAGGATATGTGATCAAAGACAACCTGCAGGACGCAGGTTACGAAGTGGTGTTATGCCCCGATGGACAAACCGCTATTGAAAAGTTCGATAAGACCCAATACGATATTTGTTTGCTCGACGTAATGATGCCCAATAAAGACGGATTCACGGTGGCCCGCAAGATCCGTCAGCAAAGCGATATGGTGCCCATTCTTTTCCTTACCGCCAAATCGATGGAAGAAGATAAGGTAAAAGGATTTCTAACCGGCGCCGACGATTACATTACCAAACCTTTCAGCATGCAGGAACTGCTGCTGCGGATGGACGTATTTATTCGCCGCTCCCGTAAACTGCACGCCGACCTGGTGCAGCAATATTCCATTGGACAAATGAAGTTTTCCTATACCGATCTTAAATTACATACGTCTTCAGAAACTTTTACCCTTACACAAAAAGAAGCAGACCTGTTGAAATTCCTGTGCGAGCATGCCAACCACATTTTAAAACGTGATGAGGTATTGCTGAACGTGTGGGGAAAGGACGATTACTTCCTGGGCAGAAGTATGGATGTGTTTATGACCAAATTACGCAAGTACTTTAAAGCCGATCCAAATATCATTCTCGAAACAATTCATGGCGTTGGTTTCCGGTTCAATGCAGAAGTGAGTTAGTCTTTCTACACTCCAGGCCCTGTAGCCAGATAAAAGGCCTGGTACGCTAGTTGTTAAATAATTTTATGAGAATACTGGCGACGTTCCTGTTACTCACGGTATATAAATTTGCTTTAGCCCAATTACCTGCCGACTCCATCAAGGAACGCGGCTGGAGCTTTCATGCACAGGCAACCTCCATATGGCAGTACCATCCCGACTTTTCGGCCGGGTATACCGGCAAAAACAGTTTACTGACATCCGAACCCGGACAGGTTTCTTTTACCAGTACTGTATACGCAGGGAGAAAATTATGGAAACAGGCAGCTATTTATTTTAACCCCGAGGTGGCCGGTGGCAGCGGACTCAGTTCAGCTACGGGTGTTGCCGGTTTTCCCAACGGAGAAACCTTTCGCATCGGAAGCAAACAATTGAAACTATATGTAGCCCGCCTGTACCTGGAACAGAAATTTTCCATAGGTTCCGGAACCAGTTGGGAACCGGACGATCTTAACCAGGTTCAGCAACATACCCCGGCCACGTATCTCTCCATCAGGGCCGGTAAATTCAGCATAGCCGATTTTTTTGACGATAATAGCTACAGCCACGACCCACGTGAGCAGTTCATGAACTGGAGCCTGATGAGTTATGGCGCCTGGGATTACCCTGCCAATACCCGTGGCTATACCATTGGTGCGGTGGTAGAATATCATACCCCTTCCTGGGCTGTTCGGGCAGCCATGACGCAAATGCCCAGCTATGCCAACGGGCCCACCCTCGAAAATCAAATAAGCAAAGCGTATGGGTTAACAGTAGAAGGTGAAAAGAACATCCGGATCAACAACCGGTCGGGCGTTGTACGGCTTTTGTTATTTCATAACCTGGCCCCAATGGGAAATTATGAAGAAGCAATAAAAAACACCCTCACCCCGGATATAGTAGCCGTGCGAAGCGATCCCCGGTCAAAGAACGGGATTGGCGTTTCGCTGGAACAGGAAATCTCCAGCCTGGCCGGCATTTTTTTACGGGGAAGCTGGAATGATGGTAACAATGAAACCTGGGCATTTACTGAAATTGACAGGTCACTGTCGGGTGGTATTGTATGGAATGGTTCAGCCTGGGCAAGAAAAAATGATGAGTTAGGCGCCGCCGTGGTAGTAAATGGAATTTCAGACCCCCACCGCAATTACCTGAAAGCCGGTGGGTATGGGTTTATTATCGGTGATGGTAACCTGAACTATGGCCATGAAGCCATTTTTGAAGCCTATTATAAATTCAGCATCCCGGTGGTGTTTTTATCGCTTAGTCCCGATTACCAGTTTGTGCTGAACCCGGCTTACAACAAAGACCGTGGGCCGGTGCATATCATTGGAGTGAGGGCGCATGTGCAGTTGTAAAAAAAGAAGCCCCGTTTAGCGGGACTTCAGCAAACTGATAAGCTTATAATACTGTAAAAACGGGTTATTATTTCTGCATATTCTGTAACGAAGCCAGTCCTTTCTTAAGGTCTTCAGCATTCATTACCGGGCTCATTTCCACTTTGGCATGCATGTTCATAAAAAAAGGTTCGGAAATGGCGGGTATTTCGGAAGGATCTTTCAGGTCAAATATGATAAGGGCAGTACGGCAACCATCCATAGCTGTAAAATAGGCGGCTTCGGGTTTTAATTTCTCCATGGTTGCTTCCATCATTTTGGGAAGAGAGCCGTCCTTAATGCCATTGTTGGAAGCTACCACATCCATGGTAATTTTTAGTAGTGTGCGCATGCTTGAAATTTTTAATGGTAAAAAAATACTCATACACATTTCTAATGCGCATCACTAATTATCCCCGATAGCTTAGGTAAGCAGGTACTGAAGGCAGGAGAAATCAAATATACAATAAAACTGTTATTCTTCCCTTAAACTGCAAAAGAGGTTCCACAACCGCAGGTTTTGCTGGCATTGGGGTTATTGAAAGTAAAGCCCCGGGCATTTAAGCCATTGGCCCAGTCAATTTGCATCCCCATCAGGTAAATGGCATGCGATTTATTCATGATGAAGGATTGTCCTTCAAATTCAAAATCCGAATCATCGGCTTCTCTGTCGTCGAAACCCAGCACGTACGACAGGCCGGAACAACCGCCACCTTTTACGCCAACACGCAAAAACTTGGTCTTGTCGAACTCAGGGGCGTTCATCAGGCGACGGATCTCATCAAGGGCGCCGGCAGTAAAACTCACAGGAACAGCCGTTGTCATTTCCATACTTACATCAATTTTATAAAGCAAATTTACAATAAAAAGAGATGTCAGGCACCGGTTACC
>NZ_JBJMLX010000249.1:0-6093 GCF_045805085.1 Niastella sp. | reverse complement strand
GGGATCACAAAACAGGTGAAGGTGGAGTCGGGGAGTACATGTTGTACGGGCAGATCGGTGGCCATAATATAATATTTAGTTAGTTCCTTTCATATGGCTGAATAAATGTAACTACTGCCTGTTAGTTTTGATATACATTTCAATAGCAGTAATCCGAATTCGTAGTTGAATGGTAAAAACGAGGTGGTGACCGGTAGCATTTGATTGAAATCATTCGGCTTCCTGACACGCATCAGGTTGCCGCAAGGGCTGCGAAGGTACTTTTGAATAAATTCTACCTCCGTGCATATAGATCAGGCTTTATTGCAAAAATATAATCAACCTACTCCCCGGTATACGAGTTATCCCACCGTGCCTTTCTGGAATGAAGGGATCGACAGTGAATTGTGGAAGGAAGCGGTGCGCCAGCGGTTTGCTAGTTGTAATAGCGATGAGGGCATCAGTTTGTACCTGCACCTGCCTTTTTGCGAATCGCTTTGTACCTACTGTGGTTGTAATAAAAAGATCACCACCAATCATACAGTAGAAGAAGTTTACCTGGAAGCCATTTTAAAAGAATGGCGCCTGTACCGGGAATTGATGGATACGCCTCCGGTAATCAGGGAAATTCACCTGGGCGGTGGCACGCCCACTTTCTTTTCTCCTGCCAATCTGCACCGGCTGGTTTCCTCATTATTAAAAGACTCCATTATACACAGCGACTATGCCTTCAGTATTGAAGGACATCCTAACAATACCACCCGCCAACACCTGGATGAATTATTCCAGTTGGGTTTCCGACGCATCAGCTACGGCGTGCAGGACCTTAATCCCGAGGTGCAACGCATCATTAACCGCATACAGCCTTTTGAAAATGTACAGCAGGCTACTGAAACAGCCCGCGCTGCCGGTTTTACCGCTATCAATTTCGACCTTATATACGGGCTTCCGCGGCAAAACGGCGACAGACTCGCGCATACCATCTCGCAATCGTTAAGTCTGCACCCCGACCGCATTGCTTTTTACAGTTATGCGCATACGCCCCGGGTGATAGACGCGCAACGGTTGATCGATGAAAATGATCTGCCGGATGCTGTGGAGAAATTATCGTTATACCTGTTGGGAAAAGAACTGATCTCGGCACAGGGCTATGCCAATATTGGCATGGATCATTTCGCCCTGCACACTGATGAATTGTATACTGCCTGGAAACAACAAACACTGCACCGGAACTTTATGGGCTATACCACGCAAAAAAGCGGTATGCTCCTGGGACTCGGTGTTTCTGCTATCAGTGATACGAACACGGCCTTTGCCCAGAATGAAAAGACCCTGGGAGGGTATTACAAGTCAATTCATTCGGGCAACCTGGCCGTTCATAAAGGCTATTTCCTGAGTAAAGAAGATGGCCTATTCCGCCGCCATATCCTCGATATGGCCTGCCAGGGCCGTACTTTCTTCAATCCGTCTTGCAAGACTGAACTGGAACAATGGTCACTGCCCGTGCTGCGCGACCTGCAAAACGACGGACTGGTTACCCTGCATGCCGGCCATGTGGAAGTAACCACAACAGGAAGGCATTTTATCAGGAACATCTGCAAAGCTTTTGACCTGCACCTACTTCGCCGCGACGCCAGTAGTCCGCAGCAGACCTTCAGCAAAGCCATTTAAATATTATTATTTGTTTGAGTATTATCAGCCTGCTCAATAACCTCAGTCATAGTTTGCTGATCCATTAGCGGGTAGATTTGATGCAGGATCTGGAAATTGAATCTTATAAAATTGAAAATTATTGACTATGCGTTTATCAATTTATGGAGAAAGACTGATCACTGACGTGCAAAATCAATTTGCCAGTGTGTATCCATTTTTAAAGTTAGAGTTCTCTAAGAATGTCGATTTCAGCCAGAACATTTACCCAAGGCAAAAGCAAATAGCGCATTCCCTGCAATTGAAAGATGCCTCCACCTCGAAAAAAATGGAGGGGGAACTGCTTATTGATGATGTAATGACGGTGTCTGACCTGGAGAGTACTTTCAGGAACCAGTTTGGTTTGGCGGCACAGGTATTTCGCCGTTCAGGGAACATTTGGCTGGAAACGTCCATCACCAATGGATGGACGCTGAAGCAGCAAAATGACCATGGCCGGGAAATAACCATCGGCAAAAGACCCGATAGCCGGGATGAAAATGAATATGAGTTAAACCGTGATCAGGATTAGTACAATAAATTACGCAGCTTGTCGGGTTGTTCAATTTTAATCTTGCCGCCTTTGATCTCAATTAACTTTTCCGCTTTAAAATCACTCAGGGTGCGAATGAGCGACTCTGTAGCGGTACCTACATATTGCGCAATATCCTCCCGTGAAATGTCAATATTTTGCGCGGCCTGGTCGGCTACATGGAATTTCCGATGAATGTCTACCAGCGCCTTGGCAACGCGTTTGCGCAGCGATCCGTACGCCAGCCGCATTAATCTTTCTTCTTTCTCTTTTACTTCTTTCGAGATCAGTTTTATGAATTTGGAAGCGATGTTCATGTCGTTGTACACGGCCTGCAAAAAATGATCTTTGGGAATGGCAATTACTTCTGCATCTTCCAGTACTTCGGCTGTGTCCTCATAATTGGTATCTTCCAGCAGGGTTACATGACCAATATAATCACCGGTGCTGTACAGGTTGGTAATGTATTCTTTCCCCTCATCATGTACTTTGAAGGTTTTTATTTTTCCGCTTTTAACGTAATAGAGGTATTTGGGTCGCTTTCCCTCGCTGTACAGGTTCATTTTTTTATTCAACCGCTCGCTGTCGTATTGATCGGGGTCCAGGGGCAGCATGCCAGAACCTTTCAGCTCTTTTATCAACTCATTGGCGCCTTTTTCTCCCGCGGGGTATTGCGTTTTCATGATGTCGACTTTCTTCAGCCTTACTTCAATCGCATTCAGCAGCTCTATATCATCGAATGGTTTGCTGATGTAATCATCGGCGCCCATTTCCATCCCTTGTCTAAAATCTTTCCGCTCGGCTTTTGCCGTCAGGAATATAAAAGGAATGTGCTCGGTATCGGGATTTTTTTTCAACAGGTGTAATACCCCGTAACCATCCAGTTCGGGCATCATGATGTCGCAAATGATGAGGTCGGGTTTTTCCTTAATGGCTTTTTCCACGCCCTGTTTGCCGTGTTCAGCGCCAAAGGCGTTATAACCGGCAAGACATAAAATTTCTACTATATTTTCCCTGATCTGGTTATGGTCGTCGATGACTAAGATCGTTTTCATCTGAAAATAATTTATACCTGATAAAAGTACAACTACGCCGGGTACCAGACCTGACAAAAGTCAGTTTTTTTATTGAATTTGGTCAGTATCCTGCCGGTTAAGGGCTTTTAATTTAGCTCCCAAAATTTGTACTATGCGCACAGCCGCTACCGGAAAGCAAACCGAGTGTTACCATTGCGGTGAAAACTGCCAGGAAGGGAAGATCATGTCAGATGGTAAATATTTTTGTTGTGAAGGGTGTAAAACGGTATACCAGCTGCTGAATCAAAGCGGCCTTTGCGAATATTATGACCTTAACGGCCAGCCCGGCACCAATCAACGGGTGGCAGTGCGCAAAGATAAATTCGCTTTCCTGGAAGTGGACCATATTCAGCGGCAGTTGATCTCTTTTACGGATGATAAGCAAACCAACGTCACTTTTTACCTGCCGCAAATTCACTGCAGTTCCTGTTTGTACCTGCTGGAAAATCTGCACAGGCTGCATGCTGGTGTCATCAGCGCCGTCGTAAATTTTACCCGGAAAGAGATCGCTATTGTATTTGACCATAACAGGATCTCCTTACGCGAGGTGGCAGAACTGCTTACCAGCATCGGGTACGAACCCTATATCAGTCTAAATAATCTGGGTTTGAAAAGATCGCCGGTGAACAGGCAAATGCTGTACCGGATGGGGATAGCCGGGTTTTGTTTTGCCAATATTATGCTCATCAGTTTTCCCGAATACCTGGGGTTGGAAGGATCAGAAAAAGCGCTGCAAAGTATTTTCCGCATCCTGAATTTTATCCTGGCATTACCGGTTGTTTTTTACAGCGCCGTTCCCTTTTTCAGCTCTGGCTGGAAAGCCTTAAAACATAAACATCTTAATATCGATGCGCCCATTGCGCTGGCTATCCTTATCACCTATGGCCGAAGTGTGTACGAAGTTGTCTGTGGTGCAGGCGGTGGTTATTTCGACTCTATGTCGGGCATTGTGTTCTTTATGCTTGTAGGAAGGGTGTTCCAGGATAAAACCTATCAGCAATTATCTTTCGAACGCGATTTTACTTCTTATTTCCCGGTGGCGGTTGCTGTTCTAAAGGATGATAAAGAAATTCCTACCACCCTCCCCGAGATAAAAGTAGGCGATACCCTGGTTATTCATAATGAAGAACTGATCCCCGCCGATGGCATTCTAACCCGGGGAAAAGGCTTTATTGATTATAGTTTTGTTACGGGTGAATCATTGCCTGTTACCAAAGAAATGGGCGAGATCGTATACGCTGGCGGCAAACAAACCGGCAGCGTGATGGAAATACTGGTGGTAAAAGAAGTGGCGCAAAGTTACCTGGCCAAATTGTGGTCAGACAATGACTTTAAAAGAAGCGAAGAAAAGAACACTTCTTTTGTGCACCTGTTGAGCCGTTGGTTCACCTGTATCTTGTTGGGTATTGCGGCCATAGCGGCGGTATACTGGTCTATGGTGGATAGTAGTAAAGTATGGAACGCCATTACAGCCGTATTGATAGTAGCCTGTCCCTGCGCCCTGTTGTTGTCCAACACCTTTACCAATGGCGTTATCCTGCGCATTTTAGGACGTAACAAGTTCTATCTGCGCAACGCCCAGGTTATTGAAGATCTGGCCCGTATAGATCATATCGTGTTCGATAAAACCGGTACGCTGGCCTCGGCCCATGAACAGCAGATCGAATACTTTGGAAAGCCCTTAAGCAAAAGACAATTGTTACAGATCGCCACGCTGGCCGCCTGCAGCAACCACCCGCTGAGCAAGGCCCTAGTAAAATATATTGGCAGGAAAGGAAAAATGCCGGTCTCCGCTTTTCATGAGATCACCGGTAAGGGTGTGGAAGGGGTTGTTGGCGAACACTTTATTAAACTGGGCGCCTATGCCTGGGTAACCGGGAAGGGTAAACAACCCGAAGGCACGGCGGTATACATCAGTTACGATCACGAAGTGCAGGGGTGTTTTCAATTTAGTAACCAGTTCAGGGAATCGGTGCCGGCGCTGGTAAAAAGTCTGAAGCCTCAATACAGTTTGTCGGTTTTGTCGGGCGACAATGCTGCCGGAAAAGACAACCTGGAGCAGTTGCTGGGCCATGACAGCGTTATTCTTTTTCATCAACAACCGGAAGATAAATTGCGCTATATACAATCCCTGCAAAAACATGGTAAAAGAGTAATGATGGTGGGAGATGGGTTGAACGATGCCGGCGCCCTGCAGCAAAGCAATGTAGGTATAGCGGTGGCGGAGGATTGCAACAACTTTACCCCAGCCAGCGATGCCATCATCGACGCCGGACAACTCTCAAAAATTCCCGCCTTTATCAGGCTTTGCAAGGTCAATAAGCGTATAGTTATTGCCAGCTTTATTTTATCCATCGCCTATAATATAGTGGGCCTTTCTTTCGCCGTACAGGGCGATCTGTCGCCGCTGATCGCCGCCATTCTTATGCCGGCCAGTTCGCTCAGCATTTTACTGATCACATTTGGCAGCGGCAATATCGCTGCGCGGTTATTAATACCGGGCCCCCTCCCGACCTCCCCCGGAAGGGGGAGGAGCAATACAGCCTCGTGACTATTTTCCTGACCTCTTTTTTGAAAGCTTCAATCGCGAGTTTAAATACTCAGATTGCAAAAGATTAATAGCGAAGTAGCCAACTCCCTCCCGATGTGTCGGGAGGGCCGGGGGGAGGCCTGTTAACTCACCCGCCCGCACATATGATTAAAATCAGGTTTTGTTTTGAGGCTCCTCATTGAACAGGTTGTTACCCTAAAATATGTTTGCAGTAAGATAAATATTACAGTTATGAGCGCTATCGTGATCCTTCTTATTGCAAGTAT
>NZ_JBJMLX010000248.1:0-7477 GCF_045805085.1 Niastella sp. | reverse complement strand
TACCGGTCATAGCTACCAGGTAACCCAATGGTACCCCAAACCGGCGGTATATGACCACTTTGGCTGGCATCCTATGCCGTACCTGGACCAGGGTGAGTTTTATGGCGAGTTTGGCAGTTTTGATGTGCGCATTACGGTTCCGGATAAATATGTAGTAGCGGCAACCGGTGAGTTGCAGAATGAAGCAGAGAAACAATGGCTGGTAGAGAGAGCTTCTTTTGTACCGCCAGTAGCTGTGCCGAAAAACAAGAAGCCTGTGGCGGGGAAAAAGCCTATGGCAGACGGCAAACGGCCCTCCTACGCTAAAGCTTCGGCGGGCAAGGCAAAAAGCAAAGGCCCCTCCTACGCTAAAGCTTCGGCGGGCAAGGGAAAACCAGTCAATCACAAACCATTAACTACCGTAGTAAAAATAAACCGGGTTCCGCAAACCCTCAAGACCTTACAATACAAGCAGGATAATGTACACGACTTTGCCTGGTTTGCCGATTCAAACTTTGTGGTAAAACAGGACACTATTCAACTGGCATCGGGCAGGGTAGTGCAGGCGATGAGTTTTTACCGGTCGGCCAACAGCGAAGCCTGGAAGAAAAGTGTTCAGTATATAAAAGATGCGGTGCATTATAGATCAACCCTTATTGGTGAATATCCTTATAAGGTAGTAAGTGTGGTGGAAGCACAAATGGGTTTTGACGGCGGTATGGAATATCCCACCATCACCGCTCTTTCCCCGGGCATGGATAGTAAAGAGCTCGACATGACCATTGAACATGAAGTAGGGCATAACTGGTTTATGGGCATTTTAGCCAGCAACGAACGCGACCATGCGTGGATGGATGAAGGCGTGAACACCTATTTCGATGACCGGTACAACGCCATCAAATACCCCGGGGTAAATTATCCGAAATGGATAGCCAACAGATTGCCCGATAACCTGAACGAACTGGCCGTCGATGGCCTGGCAAAGCTCAAAAAAGACCAGCCGGTTGAAAGCCCTTCCTCTGATTTTACCTTTGTGAATTACCCGATCATAGTGTATATGAAAACGGGTGTGCTGTTAAAACACCTGGAGAATGCCATGGGTACCCGGCGCTTCGACAGTTGTATGCAGGCGTATTACCGGCAATGGCAGTTCAGACATCCCTACCCAAAAGATTTTCAACAAAGTTTTACCGTGGGCGATGGAAAGGCCGTGAACCAATTTTTTGATTCACTGCAACAGAAAGGCGGGGTCACCACCATGGCGCATCCAAAAAAGATAAAACCGGTATGGTTGTTCTCCTTAAAAAATTACGACAGCGTAAATTATATCAATATAATGCCGTCGATAGGGTACAATGTGTACGATCATTTTATGATCGGGTTAGTATTGCACAACTATTCTTTTCCCGCGCACAACCTGCAGTATTTTTTAGCGCCGATGTATGCAACCGGCAGCAAAGAGTTCGTAGGTCTTGGCCGGGTAGGCTATACCTGGCGGCCCAATAAAACTTTCGAAAAGATTGATCTGTCGGTAAGCGGGGCGCATTTTTCAACCCTCGATGGAACAGATAGCAACGCCCATAAAATAACAGCCGGTTTTTATAAAGTGGCGCCGGCCTTGCGATTCACGTTTGCCAAAAAAGAGCCGCGCAGCAGTGTAGAGAAGTGGCTCGAGTGGCGCACATTCCTGATCTGGGAGAATAATTTTAAGTATGTGCAGGGCCAGGATGAGGTCTACTACCCAACAAAAGGCAAAACCACCCGGCGGTATTTGAACCAGTTAAGTTTTAATATAGCCGATTACCGCGTGTTGTATCCATGCGATCTGCAATTACAGGTACAACAGGGCGATGGTTTTTACCGCGCTTCTGCCACCGGTAATTATTATTTCAATTATGCCAATTATGGCGGGTTGCAAATGCGCCTGTTTGCTGCCAAATTCGGTTATATAGGCGAGAAAACGGCCGCCAAACAATTCAGCACGTACATCTATCAACCCAAGCTTACTGCCGTACGGGGTAATGAAGATTATACCTACAGCAATTATTTTGTTGGTCGTAATGAAAACACGGGCCTGGCCAGTCAGCAGATCATGATGCGCGATGGCGGCTTGAAATTACGAACCGATATTTTCCAGGGTTTGCAGGGCCGTTCAGACAACTGGATCGCATCGATGAACCTGAATACCACTTTGCCCAAAGGCTTGTTGCCGTTGAACCTGCCGGTAAAAATATTCCTGGATGCAGGCACCTATGCCGATGCCTGGAAGAAAGATGCTCCTACCAGCCGCTTTTTGTATGTGGCCGGGTTGCAGGTAACTATGTTTAAAGACCTGCTGAACGTGTATGCACCTGTATTATACAGTAAGGAATTCAGGGATAACCTGAAAACGGTTCCCGATGAAAATTCATTCATTAAAAAGATCTCATTCAGTATAGATATTCACCGCTTTAATATTCACAAAGCAACAGATAATAAGATCCCGTTTTAGTATCTTACCGGCATCATGTTGCAAAGCAACCTACAATATCTGCATCGTAACCAGGTTGATGCCGTTAAATGGGATCAATGTATTGACAAAGCTCCTAACGGGCTTATTTATGCCTTTTCTTTTTACCTGGACCATATGGCCCCCGGCTGGAGCGCTTTGGTCTTGGGCGATTATGAAGCCGTGATGCCCTTGCCTCTGCGGCAAAAATGGGGTGTTCAATATATTTATAAACCGGCGCTGGTAGCTTCACTCGGCGTGTTTGGCCAGTCCCTGACGAAAGAGCTGGTGAAACAGTTCATCCAGGCCATCCCACCCGCGATTAAATTGATCGACACCTGTTTGAACGCGGGTAATATCTTTCAAAACCCGCCTGAGTTTCACCAACTGCACAACAATTTTATTTTATCCCTGCAAGCACCCTATGAACAATTATACAGCGGGTATCGCGACAATATAAAACGCAACATAAAACGCGCGCAAAAACTGAACAACAGGTATACCACTGAAATAGGTGTGGAGGAAGTGATTAGACTGGCGCAGATGCAGCCCGATCGTAGCAGTCATGTTACGGCGACGGATTATGCCAACTTCACCAGGTTATATCAGTTGCTGCAGGCACAAAAGAAGGCGGTGGCCTGTGGTGTATACACGCCCGCCAATGAACTGGTAGCATCCTGTGTGTATTTTTTTTCGCATAATAGGGCTTACTATATTTTTGTGGGGAACCATCCCAATGGCAGAACGCAGGGCGCCTCACATTTTTTAATTGACCGGTTTATCCACGAACATGCCGGCACCGGTTTGCTGCTCGATTTTGAAGGCGGGGATTTTCACAACCTGGCATTTTTTTATAGCAGCTTCGGTGCTCAACCCGAAATATATCCGGCGCTGTATGTGAACCGTCTGTCGTGGTGGATGAAGTTGCTTAGTGGGAAGGAGTAGGCAGAAGGCAGAAGGCAGAAGGCAGAAAAAATGCCGGCGGCGCAAGGAAATTATTAATCTCAAACAATCGCGAGCCATTCACGATTCACGATTCACGATTCACGATTCACGATTCACGATTCACGATTCACGATTCACGATTCACGATTCACGATTCACGATTGCCGATTCACGATTCACGATCCACCATTCACCGTTCTTCAAGGATCTTTTCAGCCAATAAAATATCCAATGGCCTGGTGATCTTGATATTGGAAGCTTCACCTTCAATCAACTGAATGGGTATGCCCAGTTTTTCTACTACACTGGCCTCGTCGGTGAACGAGGGATCGTAGGGTTGTTCAAAGGCTTTTTTTATGAGGTCGCTGTAAAATGTTTGCGGGGTTTGAATGATGCGAACCTGTTGGCGATCGAGCAGGTGGTTGCCATTGGCAGTTTCAATACGCAGGGTATCGATGGGTTGAATGGCCGGAATGGCATTGCCTTTATCAAGCGCAGCGTCGTAGCAACGATGAATGAGGTTGGTGGTTATCAAACATCTTACCGCATCATGAACAAAAACGATGGAAGGATCGTTAATAGAGGTAAGTCCATTTTTAACGGAATGAAAGCGGGTCTCACCACCCACCGTGATCCTTATACGGGCAGGATTTGTAGTAGTAGCTACGATGTCTTCTCCGGTACGTAAATGATCCTGTGGCAGTACAAGAATGATCTCCAGCTCGGGCCAGGCTTCCAGGAAAGTATGAAGCGAATGCCAGAGCACCGGTTTACCGCGCAATGGCAGAAATTGTTTTGGGATAGCAGTACCCATTCGCAATCCGGATCCTCCGGCGACTATGACGGCGTATTTCTTCATACTTCCGATCCGCCAGCTGACGGAGTTATTGTTTTTTATAGTTGATTATGTTTGATTTACCAGTTGCCGTGATGCCTTGAAACTTAAAGCGTAAGCATGTAAGATAAAGCGATTTTCATCTTTGCCCTTTGCCTTTTGCTTTGCCCGCCGTCCGCGTGTCGCTGAAGCTTTAGCGGAGGCGCAAGCTTTAGCGTAGGAGGGCCATCTGCCTTTTTCGAACTTTAACATTTCAAAAAAAGGTGTTTTCACGGAATTTAATCAGCAGAGCAGATGACACAACGGCGGTTCAACAAATTGCTCATGGCAGGTACCCATTTGAACTCAAACAGGTTACATGCTATCACCCAGTTCGCGTTCAATTTCTTCCATGTGCAAAATGTCCCAGGCTTCGCTTTCAGTAGGTGCTATGTTCAACAATTCAAGTAATCCGTCATCGTCCAATGCTTTTTCCACCTGCTTTTGCATACAACAGATCACAAAGGATGCATTTTGCTCGTAAAACGAATGTTGGATGGTAACCAGGTGCTCACCGGCAGCGTTATCAATGTTTTGAGTGTCTTGTAAATTAAGCACCACGTTTTTAACTTCCTGTTTCAAGAAGGGCATTAAACAAGTATCCAATTCTTCTGTCATATTAGCAGATAAAACTGGCTCTTTGATTGTTATGGCATGGAATTTCTCACTGGTATCAATTTTGAACTGCATATTGACCTTTTAAGTACTTAAAAATAGCTGGCAACCGTTAATAAAAGGGAACAACATAATGTCAAAAATATTCGTTATTATTGTATAACACACAACAAATTATAAATAAAATGGACAACAATTTTTCAGCCCAGGTGAAGGAGATCATTTCTTTTAGCAGAGAGGAGGCTTTACGGCTTGGGAACGATTTTATCGGAACTGAACATTTGTTGCTGGGGTTGATCCGTGAAGGAGAGAACACTGCTGTCCGTATACTGAAAAGCTTTAATGTGGATCTGTACGAATTGCGGAAAGAGGTTGAACTGGCAGTAAAAGACAAGACCGGTAAAAACATTGCTAACATAAACAGTCTGCCACTCACCAAACAGGCCGAAAAGGTGATACGCGTTACTGTGCTGGAAGCAAAAGCCCTAAAGAGTCCGACAGTTGAAACGGAACATTTAATGCTCTCCATTCTCAAGAATAAGGAAAACATAGCAACTCAAATCTTAAATCAGTTCGACGTGGATTACGATTTATTCAGAAACGAATTAGGCGTTGTTAAAAGCAACGACGTACGCAGTGAATATGCCGACGAGAACGAAGATGATTTTGATGATGAAAAGAAGTACTCGCAGCAGAAATCACGCTCTGCCGGAAATGCAAAAAGCAAAACACCGGTATTAGACAATTTTGGCCGCGATATTACACGTTTAGCAGAAAGTGGCGCCCTTGACCCTATCGTTGGACGTGAGGAAGAAATTGAAAGAGTATCGCAGATCCTGAGTCGTCGTAAGAAGAACAACCCGATCCTGATCGGCGAACCCGGTGTAGGTAAAACTGCCATCGTTGAGGGTTTGGCCCTTCGTATCGTTCAAAGAAAGGTATCAAGAGTATTGTTTGATAAGCGTGTGATCTCATTAGACCTTGCTGCCCTGGTAGCCGGTACAAAATACCGCGGTCAGTTTGAAGAGCGCATGAAAGCGATCATGAATGAACTCGAGAAGAACAGGGATGTGATCCTGTTCATCGATGAAATTCATACCATCGTAGGTGCCGGTGGTGCAAGCGGATCACTCGATGCCTCAAACATCTTTAAACCAGCCCTCGCCCGTGGCGAGCTCCAATGCATTGGCGCTTCTACCCTGGATGAGTACAGAATGTACATTGAGAAAGACGGTGCGCTCGATCGTCGTTTCCAAAAGGTAATGGTAGAACCACCAAGTGTTGATGAAACCATCCAGATCCTGAACAACATCAAATCAAAATACGAAGACTATCACAACGTTACTTACAGTGACGATGCCATCGATGCCTGCGTAAAATTGAGCGACCGTTACATTACCGATCGTTTATTGCCCGACAAAGCAATCGACGTAATGGATGAAGTAGGCGCCAGGGTTCACTTAAAGAACATCAACGTGCCGAAAGAGATCCTCGATCTGGAGAAAAAGATCGAAGATGTAAAGGTGGAAAAGAATAAAGTAGTAAAGAGCCAGAAGTTTGAAGAAGCAGCTTCTTTACGCGATACCGAAAAACGTTTGCAGGAAGACCTGGAAAAAGCGAAAGCAAGCTGGGAAGAAGAAAGCAAACATAAACGCTATCCCATAGACGACGAAGCCATTGCAGAAGTAGTGAGCATGATGACCGGTATCCCCGTTAAACGGATGGTACAGGCAGAAAGCGAGAAACTGCGCCGCATGGCCGAAGATATGCGCGGAATGGTGGTAGGGCAGGAAGATGCGATCGATAAAGTGGTGAAAGCCATCCAGCGTAACCGCGTTGGGTTGAAAGATCCTAAAAAACCGATCGGTACATTTATCTTCCTCGGACCTACGGGTGTTGGTAAAACCGAGCTGGCCCGTTCACTGGCCCGCTACATGTTCGACTCTGAAGATGCGCTGATCCGCATCGACATGAGTGAATACATGGAAAAATTCACCGTGAGCCGTTTAATTGGCGCGCCTCCGGGATATGTGGGTTATGAAGAAGGCGGTCAGTTAACCGAGAAAGTTCGCCGCAAACCCTATTCGGTGATCCTGCTCGATGAAATTGAAAAGGCACACCCGGATATTTACAACATCCTGTTACAGGTGCTGGACGATGGTCAGTTGACTGATGGTTTAGGCAGAAGAGTAGACTTCAAGAATACCACCATCATCATGACCTCGAACATTGGGGTACGTCAGTTGAAAGATTTTGGCGACGGCGTAGGTTTTGCTACCGCAGCACGTACACAGAACGCTAATGAAAATAACAAAGCTGTTATTGAAAAAGCGCTGAAACGTACTTTCTCGCCTGAGTTTTTGAACCGTATCGATGATGTGATCATCTTCAATACACTCCATAAGGAACATATATTCCTCATCATCGATATTCTGATGAAGGGTGTTCTGAAGCGTCTCACAAATCTTGGATTCACTCTTGAATTAACTGAGGAGGCCAAGAACTTCCTTGCCGACAAGGGATACGATCAGCAGTTTGGAGCAAGGCCGTTGCACCGGGCGATCCAGAAATACCTG
>NZ_JBJMLX010000247.1:0-12057 GCF_045805085.1 Niastella sp. | reverse complement strand
TTGCCGATTGCCGATTGCCGATTGCCGATTGCCGATTGCCGATTGCCGATTTACGCCAGTACAGTGATCAACGACTTAATGATCGCTGCCAGTTTCACTCCTTCAAAGATCCGGCTTTCAGTACCGCCGTGTTGTAAAATGGATTGTTCGTGAGAAGTAATACACATTTCACAACCATTGAGAGAAGAAACCACCAGGCTCACCAGTTCAAAAAATTCTTTCCCTAAAACCGGGTTCATCATAATGCTCATTTTTATCCCGGCCGGTGTGTTGGTATAAAAATCCTTCTTCACATAATGACGGAACCGGTAGAAAATATTGTTCGCGTTCATCAGCGAAGTGCAAGAAACTATTTCAGCCAGTTCGGCATCCGTAGCGCCTGCTTCCTGCGCCTGTTTATAAAAACTATCTTTCAGCAGATCGAACTTTTCATTCACCGCTACGGCATAGGCCAGTAATAACACTTCCTTTTTATTCAGGTATTGCGTGTTGTTCAGCACATTGCTCACATTGATCTTCAGATCTTTTATATATCTCGACTCTACCTGTATCAATTGCTGTGCGGTAGCAGAAGGTGTATAGTCAGGTATTTGCAAATCATTCAACATATTGTTGAAAGTCTCATTTTGTACCAAAGTTCCCTGGCTCATGTTGTTGCGTTTAGCTTTTAAAATAACAGGACCGGTTTTGCCGGCCCTGTATTGTTATCCCAAAGAGTGAAAATTAATTCATGTTCAGCTGCTCAGTCAGTGTTTCCTGGCCTTTTTGCCAGTTACAGGGACACAGTTCGTCTGTTTGCAACGCATCCAGTACACGAACCACTTCCTGTACATTACGACCAACGTTCAGGTCGTAAACACTCACCCAACGCACAATACCTTGTGGATCGATGATGAAGGTAGCGCGTAAAGCAACTTTTTCTTCCTGGTCAAGAATACCCAGCTCTTCAGCCAGTGATTTGGAAGTGTCGGCCAGCATGGGGAATTTAAGATCGCGCAGATCGCTGTGATCTCTTCTCCAGGCTGCATGCACAAATTCTGAATCGGTTGAAGCGCCGATCAATACGGCATCTCTATCAGTAAATTCGCTGTGTTTTTTATTGAATTCTGCAATTTCGGTTGGACATACAAACGTGAAATCTTTCGGCCACCAGAACATGACTGTCCATTTGCCTTTAGCAGCAGCATAATCGTTGGTGATTTCCATAAATTCTTTTCCTTTCTCAATAGATACAACCGCTTTCTTCTTAAATGCCGGAAACTGACTTCCAATAGACAAAATTCTGTAACTCATATTATGGGTTTGTTTTTTACAAAAAATAGTTGGCGCACCTATCATGATACGCGCAGGCGTTCAGTATACATATTTGGTTGGGAAACAATCGTTGTCCGCCAGTCGGCGGCCTGGTTAGATGTGCGCAAAGATGATGAAAAATAATATAGATATTTATAGGATTATTCTATAAAACGATAGATTTTGTCTATAACGTGTCAGAGTTGTATCAAGATGCGGTTTCAGGTTGCAAGTTACTGGTTACAGGGTTGATTAGAATGGGGCCTTACGATCTGAACCCTGTAACCTGAAACTTGTAACATTCTCCTATTAAATCCAGGGTTCTGGTTTGCCGTTTCACGTTTTTCGTTTCACGATTTCCCAGTACCTTCGCACGGCTAAATCACAGTATCTGTTAAAAATCATTTAGCGTAAGCATATGAAGTTCAGAAACTTTAAAATGGTCAGCTATGTTATCTATGGCCGAGGCAGTTTTAACCAACTCGATGAAATTTTAGCTCCACATAGAAAAGGCGATGCGCCCATGATCTTTCTTGTAGATCACTTTTTTGAAAAAGGCGCCGCTACCGGCGACGGCAAACCGTTACTCAACCGTATCCCCCTTCGTGGTAAGGACAAAGTGATCTTTGCCGATGTTACCTACGAACCAAAGACAACCCAGGTTGATAAACTGGCCAAACAATTAAAAGATGAGTTCGGAACAGTGAGCGGCATTATTGGCATTGGCGGCGGTTCAACCCTCGACCTGGCCAAAGCGGTTTCTTTAATGATGAACAATCCCGGTTCTTCAGCCGATTACCAGGGCTGGGACCTGGTTAAACAAGCCGGTGTTTACAAAGCCGGTATACCCACCCTCAGCGGAACAGGCGCCGAAGTTTCCCGTACTACGGTACTTACAGGGCCAACCCGTAAGCTGGGGATGAACTCAGATTTTACTCCCTTCGACCAAATAGTGCTTGACCCCGAATTAGCCGCCAATGCACCGGTTAACCAGCGTTTTTATACCGGGATGGATTGCTACATCCATTGCATTGAAAGCCTGCAGGGAACCTTCCTCAACGAATTCAGTAAATCATATGGCGAGAAAGCCCTGGAATTGTGCCGGGAAGTTTTCGTAAACAAGAACCATTGGGATGCTGAAAGTGATGATAAACTGATGATGGCTTCCTATGCCGGCGGTATGAGTATCGCGTATTCACAGGTTGGCGTTGCACATGCGGTGAGCTATGGCCTAAGCTACCTGCTGGGCACCAAACATGGCATTGGCAATTGCATTGTGATGAACCACCTGGAACCCTATTATCCCGAAGGCGTTGCTGAATTTAAAAGAATGGTTGAGAAAAATAACATCGATATCCCCGTAGGTATTTGCAAGGGCTTAACCGATGAGCAGTTCGATACCATGATCAATGTATCACTGGGCATGAAACCCCTGTGGGAAAATGCGCTTGGGAAAGACTGGGAAAAAATTATGACCCGTGAGAAACTGCGGGCCTTATACGAAAAGTTGTAATTAATAGTATTACCTCATATTTATCAGGTGGGTCATGCTTTCAGCATGGCTCACCTTTTTTTGGTGCCAGGGTGAGCCATCAGCGCTGACGGACGACCCACCTGTTTAGCGTTCATCATAATTTATTATACAGCAACGCTGCCATTGCGTAAATTCACCTGCAAAAACCTGTTATATGAAAAAAATCCTTTTCGGACTAAGTCTGTTCGCAGCTGCCTCTTCATTTGCCCAGGACAAATTCTCACCTGCAATTAAACAAGGCACCAAACTTAACTTCTCTGCTATGGTGAACGGGCAAACCTTTCCCTGTGTATTTTCATTAGATTCATTAACGGCTGCCTATGTTAAAGTAGGGTGGAGTGTTGAAGGCTTTGGCAGCGGCGGCTGGGTTATGAAAAGCAAATCGCTTGAAAGCGGCAACCGTGGTTTCTGGGGCCAGCCCAATCCCGGTACAGTGGAAGATATGGCCGATGACCAGGTGGTAATGCTGTTCTCAAAAGCCCAGTGGGATATGTTGCAAAAAGACAAAAAGATCAACTTCGATCAGCAGACCTATACCGTAAAAACGCCCACCGAGCAACAAGAGTTCAAAATTTCTGGCAAGACTGTTGATGCGTATTACCTGGAAAGCTCAAATGGTTCAACCCATATCTGGATCCTGAACAATGCAGCTACCCCCTTATTATTAAAAATTGAAGGAAACACCCTGGGCGCCGACCTAACCTTAAATTCGATAGAATAGGTATAATTGACCGTTTGGGCGGTTTTTATACAATGGCTTTATTAACCATGCGTTATCTAACTGCAGGAAATGATTTTTCGGATTTTTAAGCCATTTTTGTAATATGAGCATGAACCCTCAGAAATACCTGCGTTACTTAATGTTGCCCTCTTTGTTCGGAACCGCCCGAACCAAGGAAATATTGCAGGTTAATCCCACCGTTCTGCCGCAACGCGAAGAGGCGAATGAAGTAAAGATCTTCGTATACGAATACGATGCCCATTCTGTACATGAATATGGCATAGAAAGCGTGGGAGACTGTCTGCATTGCAAGGAAGGCAGGTACATCAGCTGGATCAACATCGACGGACTTCGCAAACACGATGTGGAAACCATTTGTAACGATTATGGTATTCACCCGCTGGTTATTGAAGATATTCTCAGCATTAATCAACGCCCCAAGTTCGATGAGGTAGACGGCATTTTATTTTGCCTGCTGAATATGTTATACTTCAACGAACAGAAAAAATCAATTGAAACAGAACAGATCAGTATAATACTGGGTCCTAAATACGTGCTTTCTTTCCAGGAAGATTCCGAGCGGGATGTATTCAATCCTCTTCGGCACAGGCTCAAGATCAACAACGCCAAGATCAGGCAACGCGGGGCAGACTACCTGTGTTACTCGCTGCTGGATATGATCGTTGATAATTACTTCATCGTAATGGAAAAAGTGAGCGAGCAGATAGAGATCGTGGAAGAAGAAGTGATCCGCAATGCCAATACCCGCTCACTGGCCCGTATTAACCAGCTGCGTAAAGAACTGATCGTGCTGAAAAGGAACTTTGCACCAGTGCGTGATCTGCTGAATGGCATCATCCGCAGTGAAAGTGATCTGCTCGATGAGGCTACTACCAAATATTTTAAAGACGTTTATGATCACATTATACAGGCCTATGATCTCAGCGAAAACTATCGCGATATAATAGCCAGTATGCAGGATCTGTATATAAACAATGTGAACCTGAGGATGAACGAAGTAATGAAGGTAATGGCCATCGTTACCTGTTTACTGGCTCCTGCAACCGTTATCGGCGGCATCTTTGGTATGAACTTCGAGACTATCCCCTACATCCATAACCGCTGGGGATTTTTTCTGGCAGTAGGCGCCATGCTGCTTATTCCCCTCTGGATGATCCGCGCTTTCAGAAAAAAAGGGTGGTTTTAAGCCCGCCCCTTCCGGACAAAACGTTCGGGCATGGTTTGATTGTTTGCTGGTGCTAATTCCCGAACTTTATAAGGAACCAAACATTTATTGCCATGCCCTCAAATCGCCGTCATTTTTTAAAACAACTGGGTGGATTGGCAGCCGGCTTTGGCGCCGCTTCCACCGGATTATCTTTTATCAATCCTTCCAATACCCCTGAACCAGGCATAGCGCCCCCTCCCCTGTTTTTTACCATTTCCCTGGCCCAATGGTCGTTGCATAAAAAGTTATTTGCAAAGGAAATGGATAACCTCGATTTTCCTGCCATGGCCAAAAACACCTATGGCATCAGCGTGGTAGAATATGTGAACCAGTTTTTCAAGGATAAGGCAAAGGATGAAAAATACCTGGCTGAGTTGTTGAAACGCTGTAATGATAATGGGGTTAAAAATCATCTGATCATGTGCGATGGCGAAGGCGAAATGGGTTCATCGGATGCCAAGGTAAGAAACGAGGCAGTTGAGAACCATTATAAATGGGTAGATGCCGCCAAGTACCTGGGTTGTGCCACCATCAGGGTAAACGCCTTCGGACAGGGCAGTGCGGAAGAAGTGCAGAAATCAGCCGCTGAGTCGCTGAGTAAGCTGGGCGAATATGCCGCCAAAACCGGCATTAATGTAATAGTAGAAAATCATGGTGGTTATACCTCCAATGGTGAATGGCTGGCTGGGGTAATGAAAAAAGTAGGCCGCAAAAACGTAGGCACGCTGCCCGATTTTGGAAACTTCTGCATCAAACGCGAAGGCGGCGCTCAATGGGGCACTAAATGCATTGAGGAATATGACAGGTATAAAGGGGTAGGTGAAATGATGCCTTATGCCAAAGGCGTAAGCGCTAAAACCCATGATTTTGATGAACAGGGTAATTGCATTGAAACCGATTATTTGAAAATGCTGAAAGTAGTAAGAGCAGCCGGGTTCAAAGGTTATATGGGCATCGAATATGAAGGCGATAAATTAAGTGAAGATGAAGGCATTAAAAAAACAAAGGCCCTGCTCGAACGAGTGGGCGCAATGATTAAATGAATCTTTTAGGGTGGGTCACCTTTTAAAGGTGACTCACCCTGTTAGAAATCCCTAATAACTTGTTTCGTCCAGTTTCACTTTCCCTTTAAAGGTCCAGAATACAAATGAGGTATAGGTACCCACCAGTGGTGTTCCTATCAATGCAATGATCAATAATATCTTCATGGTCTTTGGCGATGCCGCTGCATTATGCACCGTTATACTATATTGCGGATTTCCTCTTGAATACAATAAATAAGGAAACACTTCCAGCGCCACCATTATCAACAATAAAGCAATAGTTGCAGAAGAAAATATAAACGCATAGCGGTAATTACCCTTTTTCAACAACCGCGGAATATTGGCAATGGCCAACACCATCAATATGGGTACAATAAAAGAAGAAGGATGCTCTCTGAAAAAATCACTGAGGTGCGGCACATACAATAAGGTGTACAATGTAGTGATCACAAAACTCAACACAAAAAAGATGATGAACTGTCGGGCCAATAAATACAGTTTGGTATACAACCGGCTCTCGGTTTTCATGGTGAGGTAAATAGCGCCGTGCATCATAAACAAAGCCAGCGTAGTAATGGCCACCATAATTGAAAAGAAATTAAAGAACGATAACCAGTCGCCCGCAAATTCTTTATGTTCATTCAATGAAATACCATACGCTACATTCCCCAGCATTAAGCCGAGTGATAAAGAGATAATGATAGAAGCCACGCAATACACAATGTCCCAGGTTTTGCGCCATAACTTCCCGGGTTCTTTACTTCTGAATTCTATGGCAACGCCTCTAAAGATCAATCCCACCAGGAACACCATAAACGGAACATAAAAAGCAGAGAAGATAGCCGCATACGCTACGGGGAAACCGGCAAACAAGGCGCCGCCGCCAATTACCAGCCATACTTCGTTTCCATCCCACACCGGACCGATTGCATTCAGCGCAATTCGCCGGCTTTGTTCTTTTGTTAAAAACAGGTGTAATGAACCAGCGCCCAAATCGAATCCATCCAGAATCGCATACCCACTGATCACAGCGCCAAAAACTAAAAACCACCAAACGTTATAATCGAATCCTAAGAAAGTTTCCATGTTAAAAAATTGTAGTGAGTAGTTTGGTTAGTGGGCTGCAATCGCGCCTTTTCCAGTGTGATCTAATATAGGGTTATCACGTTTGCTACCTTCTTCAATATCTTCCTTGGTACCATAATCAACGGGGCCGTGTACAATTTTCTTATTTAATAAATACAGGAACAGCACAAATAACAACAGGTACACTACCGCGAACATAACCAGGGAGAACACTATCTGGTTGGCTGTAACAGTTTTCGACAGGGCATCAGAAGTTTTCAACAAACCATATACCACCCATGGCTGTCGGCCCATTTCAGCGGCAAACCAGCCGGTTTGATTGGCTATCTGTGGTCCCAGCACTGCCCACACGAATATCCACATCAACCAACGTTTTTCGAACAGTTTATTCCTGAAACTCAACCACGATGCATACAGCGTTAAGGCGATCATAAACATACCCAGCCCCACCATAATATGGTAGAACTGGAAAATAGTATTTACCTGTGTAGGTCTTTCTTCCGGTTTAAAAGCATTCAATCCTTTAACCGGTTTTTTAAAATCAAATTGGGTGAGAAAAGATAAACCGCCGGGGATCCTGATCCCGGTTACTTTTTGATTCTTTTGATCTACATAGCCCAGTAAAAACATATCGGCCACGGCCATTGAATCGTAATGCCCTTCGAGTGCAGCGAGTTTTGCCGGCTGATGTTTATACACCACATCAGCACTGCTATGCCCCGCTACCAATTGCAACAGGGAAAAAACAGTAGCAGCTACCAGGGCTATTTTGAAAGATCGTTTTGCAATGTCGAGGTGTTTACCTTTTAAAATATACCAGGCGTTCACACTTAGTACTAAAAATATCCCGGCCAGAAAGGCGGCTATCCAAACGTGCATCAGTCGTTGTACGCTCGAGGGGTTGAAGACCATGGCCCAGAAATCGGTGATCTCTGCGCGGGCTTCCATGCCAGTACCTACAATATGAAAACCGGCGGGCGTTTGTTGCCAGGAGTTGGCTACCACAATCCAGATGGCGGAGAACATGGAACCCAGGAAGACCATGACAGTGGAGAAGAAGTGCACGCGCGAGCTAACCCGGTTCCAGCCAAAAATGAGTATTCCCAAAAAGCCAGATTCCAACGCAAATGCAAAGATACCTTCCGCTGCCAGGGCGCTTCCGAAAATATCGCCCACGTATTTTGAATAGGTGGCCCAGTTGGTACCAAACTCAAACTCCATTATAATACCGGTTGCTACGCCTATACCAAAGATCAGGGCGAAGATCTTTATCCAGAAACGGGTGATCTGCTCATACATTTTATTGCCCGTTTTCAAATACAAGCCTTCAAACACAACTAACAACAAACCAAGACCGATACTTAAAGGCGGGTAGATGTAGTGAAAGGCAATAGTGAATGCAAATTGGATGCGTGCTAATATTTCAACGTCCATGGTCGGGCAGTTTTAGTTCTTAGTTCTATGTAAATGCGCTACAATTTGGACTTAGCAATCGTATTAATCATTCCTCCTCCCCCAACCGGGGGAGGCCGGGAGGGGGCCAAAAAAAAAGCCGACGCTATGGCATCGGCTTCGTTAGTTATTTCTTTTTAAAGATAGGCACTGTGCTGCAAGGTTCGCCATACATTATGCTTTTAGCTACCGGCATCAACTTTTTTGTTATGGCCAGGTAGGCAAACTCTCCTATGGGTATCTCCCCACAACCTTTTACAACAATTCGTTTATCAATATACGGCGTAGCGTCGATGGCATCGATCTTTTGTACAAACAATTGCTGACGGGCAGTTGCTTCATCCCCAAAAACAATATCCTTTGCAACCGGCTGCAGATACGACCCCACCAGCATATAAGCCCACATGGGAATAATGGCATCTGCTGTACAGGTAACGGCTACTACTTTATTCTGGTAAACACTCCAATCGTTGTTTTGCAAGGCGGCGCGGAACTCCTTTTCTTTCAGGATCAGCTCCATAAATAAATGGGGCTTCAGATCAAAGACCGCAATTTCCTCCGCAGGAAAATAGCTTTCCAGGTCAAGGGTGACCAGCTGGCTTTGCGCGACCTTATTTACTATTTCTTCACTCATATACTTTCACTAAACAGATACAAAGGTAACACGGAATAAGCTAAATAGTAAACAAGTTTATTGAGTCCATCTTAGAGGGAGGTTGAAAAGTTGACAGGCTGACAAGTTGATACGGGAACCAGATCTGAAGGTTCGCGCTGATAAACAAGCTGATATGAGTGAATTTCAAAAAAATAGGGTTGACGAGCTTAAAACTTGTCAACCCTATTAACTTGTTAACTTATTAACTAAAAGAATCTTATTCTATTATCTTTTATGTCAGCCGATTTCTTCATGATCTCCATAACTCTGTAACCAAACATAGCACCCATTTGTTGTTGCATGGCCTGCTGTTGCGCTTTGGCATCGAAGTTTGGATTAGGTGCTGCACTGATGTTATTAACCTTAATAACAAATACGCCAATTTCACCTTTTATTGGACCAGAAACTTTTGACTGGTATTCTTTATTGAAAGAAGCGCCCAGTACTTTCATTTCGTTGCCCACATTTGGAATAAACGAGCTGCCGAAAGAAATACTGTCATTGTTAAATACCTGTTGACCGGTAGCTTGTGCTACTGCTTCGAGGGTTGAAGGACTGCCAATTTTCTTAACAATGTTCTCAGCCTTTTTCTCATTGCGCACTTTGTATTCAACCAATGGACGGGCTTTTTCAACTGACATGGTTCCTTTTTCAGAAACGTTGGTAACTGCAGGTACTACAAATTTATCACCTACCTGGTAGGCATGCTCAGCTACAGTTCCTTTTTTAGCATCATTGAACGCCCAGCGAATAATTTCACGTGATTCGCCCAGACCCATGATCATGAAATCAGATTCTTTCACATCAGCCTGTAATTTATTCAGCTTTCCTTTTGCAACATTATCATCAAACTGTTTCAGATCACGGCTGGCTGCAGCAAACTGCGAAGCCATACCGCTGGCGGTGTTGATTGTTTCATCACTTGGAACAATGGCCTGAGAGATATAAGCAATTTTATAAGCTGTCTCCATTTTCTTCTGGCTCAGTACTTCTATATAATGGTAACCGCTGTAAGACTGGTTCTCAACTTTCACCACTTTCTTATCACCCACATTACCGTAGAAGATCACTTCAGCAAATTCTTTGCTCAGGTTAGAGAACTGCAAAGAAGTGAATTCATATTCACCTTTTTTATCCTTGCTGCCAGCATCGTCGCTATATTTAACAACCATGCTGTCGAAGTTGGCGCCGCCTTTAATAGCAGTTTCAATGCTATCGATCAATTTTTTAGCAGCGCTGTCGGTTCTGGCCTGACCTTGCTGATCGCCTATTTTAATTAAGATGTGACGGCATTTGACACTGTCGGGCATTTGACGACGGCCAACCATTTTAGCCATGGTATAATTTGGACCATCCAGGTAAGGCCCGATGATCTGACCATCGGCCAGTTTGCGCAATGTATCGGCATTGCCCATTTGCATGTGGCTGCTCAGCACATAGCCATCAAAAAATGGCGTTTCGCTTGCACTGTTAGCAATCAGGGTTTGAATTTCGGCAGTAGTATTGGCGGCGGCCAACGCATCATGCTGTTTGGCTACGTTATTATATACTGTCTGGGTATCATTAGCGCTGGGAGCAGCGTTGAAAGAAACGTATACCAGGTTACGCTCATTTTCCTGTTGGTAAGCGTCTTTATGTTTATTAATATATTCCCGAATATCATCCTCAGTTAATCTGATTGTAGAATCAGGAATAGTAGAGTATGGCACATTCACATAAGAGATAGCTGCACGTTGGCTGTTTTCGGCATTGGTTTTCTCCAACAACCATTTTGGAACGTACATGCTTTTTCCAACCAGTGAAGTGAATTTCTCGCGTTGACGGCTTTTTTCGAGGGCAGGTACAAACTCACCCCAGAAGCTGGTGTATTGAGGCGTACCTTTTTTCAATGAACGAATGGCCTGGTAAGCAGCCTGTGCATTAAATCTACCGGTTGAATCGGTAAACTGTTGTTTTAACATTTGGGGCGGGTTAGCACCATATAATATATCACCCACTTCTTTGTCAGATATAGTGATGCCGAGTTTGGCATATTCGTCTGTCATTAACGCGTCCTCAACGAACTCGTTCCACAGGCTTTCACGGATCTGGCTACGCAATTGGTCATTCACGGGGTAATTCTGAGCACGGTAGTTATCTTCGGCCATTTTGTAACGTGCCTCAAAATCGCGGACATCAATACTGGTACCATTAACTTTACCCAGCGTAGTTGAATTACCGCTGAACAAACCCCGGCCGCCTCCCTGAAGGGCATCCTGTACAATAAAGGCAATAAGGGCTAATGCAATCGCACCAATGATAATCCACGCTGCTTTGTCGCGGATAGATTGAATAACTGACATAAAATAAGTGTATACCTCTTTTAATAAGGATGGCAAAAATAGGTGAAAAATGTTTATGAACAAATTGTGGAAAACCGCTCAAAACCAGCATCAAGTAAAGGTTTTACCTGTCCCCATAGCTGTGAATAACGCCAAATATTCTAATATATGCGATCGTTGTGGAACAGTGTCGTGAAAACAATTCTAACATTAAAACTGGATAACCTCTAAAATATGTTGGTAACCCGGGTTTTCACACTTCAGAATCGGTGGATAGTTGGCCAATAAGTTTCGATCAGTACTTTCACCTATCAAACGGTGTATAAAAACCCCAGGTTATTAGACCTCCATTAACAGACTTTCTAAATGTTATTATCGTTAATTCTTTTCAGGCCCTTTTTATTCCACCGGCGTGGAAAACTGTCTAAAACCTACGCCAGTCCTTATTTGTTGTATGTGGAGAGAAGGTGGAAAACCGTGGATAACCAGGTTGTTGTAACTTTACCAAATTTCCTGACAGTCATTTTATCCACTAATTCACAGCCGTAATAATAATAGGTTATTTATAAAAAAAAGAGATTAATATAAATACTATGGAAGATATCCACGTAGCTAACGCAAAAAAAAATGTGCCGAAGAAAGGATTCCTTGACATCGAGATTGACCCCACGATCGATTTGTTTTCTGAGATCGAACGCTTGAAAAAAGAAAAAAATATGTTGCT
>NZ_JBJMLX010000246.1:0-5497 GCF_045805085.1 Niastella sp. | reverse complement strand
GGTTAGTTTTTCTCTGGATTTTTGGATCTTGTCGTTGCTAGGGTTTGGTTTAGGGTTTCAAAGAGTAATTGGATTTGGTTTCAAGGGTTCGGTTTAGTTTTTCTCTGGATTTTTCGATCTTGTCGTTTCAGGGGTTCGGTTTGGTGTTCAAAGAGTAACTGGATTCGGCTTAAAGGGTTCGGTTTGGTTTTTCTCTGGATTTTTGGATCTTGTCGTTTCAGGGGTTCGGTTTAGTGTTCAAAGAGTAACTGGATTCGGCTTAAAGGGTTCGATTTGGTTTTTCTCTGGATTTTTGGATTTGCTACTTCAGGGTTGCTAGAAAATCAGGCCTTAACGGGTACGGATTGGGTTGCTATTATTTGGGTCTTTTAAGGTCTACGTGCTACAGCTCAGATCTCAAGGTTCAGGGTTCAGGGTTCGGATAAGTTTGGGACTCTTTAGGGTCTACCTGTTACGGTTCAGGATTCGGTTTCGGTTTCATTTGCATTCGATTGTTATAACGATGTAAAAATACACTCCCCAACCACCCTTTTGCAAATTTTGGCCTATCTGCTTCTATCAATTGATTATTAATGCCTGAAACCAATAAGCACAACTACTTAGCATTATGTGTTAGTATAACAATAAACAAGGGGAGTACCTGCAACCAGATACCTCTTCGTGGCTAATATATGTTACCATAACAATTGTTAATTCGCCGTTTACGCTAAAGGGAAATGGTGAATATTGCCAGGGGAAGGGCGTTGCTTGCATCTTTAATTAAAAATTTGTTTCTTGTTGACGTAAAGGATACTTGAAAACCCATTCCTATGTGAAACAACCAAACACCCAATAAATGAACCGTACCCTTTCCCCACAACAAAAAGATGACCTAAGACTTTCATTTACCCAGGGCAAATTTTCAGCAGAAGCAGCAATCATCAAACTCGTGAATGAAGGCTATGAACCTGATGTGGCAAAAGCTTTGATCGTAGCAGAATTTAAAAAGTATAAGAAAGAAGTGTTTAACAGGGTGATTAAACGCAGTAACAACGAGGAGACGCAAAAGGTGCTTGTCATTGCCATCATGTTGATATCCTCATTTGGACCCGTATTTGAGGTTACATCGCCACTCTGGTTAAGCGTTGCTATGGCAGCATCAGGTATAGCAGGTTATTTTTCGTTTAAGACCAAACCCATTGCCGGGGTATTAGCGAGCATTATAATGCCTGTTGTTTTTCCATTTGTCTATAACTTCTATTTTGCCGGAAGAACAAGCTATATCAAAATTGAGGTGCTGATCCCCATAATTATCTCAGCATTGCCGGCCTTACTCATCTATTACACTATATCCAAAACAGTATACGCCAACGTAGAAAACAACTAAACCAATTTACCCTATGTATATCTTCAACAAAGAAAGAAAAAGACTGGAACCAACAGAGACAAAATGTCAGTATTGTGAAACGGGACATTCGAGCATTTTGGAAGTCATCTTTTTCATACGTATGTTTAAAGAGAATGACAGAACCAATGTAATTGTTTACCGCTCGGTAAAATACAATAAGCTTCCTGTAGGAATTCCAAGATGCAAAAGTTGCAAGTCAATACACATTCATGCTGCTGGCAGGGCAGCGCAAATTGCCTGGGGTATTGCGATAGCGGTAGTAATACTGAGCTTCGCCATCTGGGGCGTTGCGGGCATCTTTGGCATTTTTGCCGGTTTTATTATTGGCTTCGGCGGTTCCGGGTGGTTACAAGCAAAACTGGCATGTGATAAAGGCATTTATCCCCCAGAGCAGGGCGCCAAACGAAACGAAGCCGTGCAGGACCTGGTAATAAATGGCTGGTCGTTAAGACAGCCAACAGCATAAGATCGCGAGGTAGGAAGTATGAAGTAGGAGGTAAGAAGAACCCGATTTTCGTACTTCTTACCTCTTACTTCGGCCTTTCCTTATTCATTTCTCTGTTTCTGATTTTTCATTCTTCCATTTCTTTCGGTCCTCACTCAACGCAGCCAGTTTATCCGGATTTCTAACAAAATAAACCCGGTGTATTTTTTCATTCCGCCATTCGAAGATCTGGCAAGTTACCAGCTGGCCATCCGCGTAATAAAACAGGGCAGGGTGATGGTTCACCATACCCTTCTCAGCCTGAATACCCTGGTAAAACTTATTATAAATACCCGCAAGAAAAGCCGAAGCACTTTCCACACCCACCAGCGGGTTCAGCGCAGCAGCCACCTTACCACCACCATCCGAAACAACCATCACATCATTGGTCAGCAGCTGTTCCAGTCTTTTAACATCCCCGCTCCGGATCACATCAATGTATTTGTCCAGGTAATCAACAGATGTTAAAGCCACTTCCTTAATTGGCTCATTATGAAGGATTGCGCGGGCCCGGGTGAGTATTTTTCTTGAGTTTTCAACGCTGATGTCCAGCACTTCGGCGATCTCCTCATGATCATAATTAAACGCTACTTTCAATATAAAGACCGCCCGTTGTTTAGCATCCAGTTTTTCAAGCAAAACCATCAGGGAGTAGGAGAGAATGTCCCTTTGGTTCAGATCGCCATCAGCTGTTTCGGTAGCCACCGGTTCGGGCAACCAGTTACCGGGATAACCCGATCGCATCTTCTGCAATTTGTTACGCGCATTGATGGCACGGTTAATCACCGACCGGGTTAAATACGCCTTTTCATTCTGAATATCAGCATCAGGACGGTTGATCATCTCTAATAAAACATCCTGTACAACATCTTTCGCATCCTCGTAAGAACCGAGGATGTTATAAGCGTAGGAAGTGAGCAAAGGTCGCAGGGAATCCATATGCAAATGTAGGGAAGCCTGTTTTCGAAGAGTGCGTTTATTAGTTGATTTTTTAAATTGGGCCATTTTAAGGCTAATAATCAGACTATTGCAGTAGGGTGATGAGCTGTTTTTCAAGGAATTCAAAATTCCTTACAGGTATTTACTTTTCTTTCAGGGGATACTATTTTCTTTAAAGGAAAGTAGAGAGGTTTCAGGGGTTACGGATTTCTTTCAAGGTTATTTATATTCTTTATAGGAATTTGATATAATTGAAAGGCATAGAAAATTCTTTAAAGGAATTTGATATAGTTGAAAGGAATAGAAAATTCTTTAAAGGAACCATATTTCCTTTTAGAGAAAATGTATTTCTTGAAAGGAATGGGCAGCAAAACGGCAACTTGTCTCTTTTTCTCGAAAAATGCTTAAATTTATACCCTACTGTCAATGAAAAGTTCCAGAATATTGACAATTGATAACAGGTTCAGCCACTCTAATTAGCAGCAATTGATTTTTACAGGGGAAGATCCCGGCAAACATGCCAAAAGGAATGCGAATGTTACTTCATTCACTGTAAAACAACTGCATGAAAAAGAAATTAGTACTGAACTTTAAGGAAACCAGGGACCCAGACCTGGGTATGTTGGCTTATACTGTCGCAAATAAAATGACAGACAATGAATGTTTCCCCGATCCCGGCATGCTTATAATTGAATTGCATGAAATAACCAGGCAATTCCAGTCCGCAGTAGTAGATGCCATGTCAAGAGACATGGAAAAGGTCGCTATAAAAAACAGCATCAGGATTTTATTGATCCAAAAACTAAAACAGGTAGGCAATTTTGTTATTACCGAATCTAAAGGGGCGGAAACACTTTTTGTTAAGCAGTGGTTTTGATTTGTATAAAACGGGGGACGAAATTGTAATTAAAGCACCTGCCAATTTTGAAATTAAACCAGGGCCTAATCCGGGTGAAATAATTATGCAGATAAGCCGGGTGAAAGGCGCCCGGTCGTACCTGTACCAATGGACACCTAACCCGGTAACGTCAGAAAGTATCTGGCAAAGCATTCCTGGCACCCGCTGCAAAAAAACGATAAAAAGTTTGCCGCTGGGCGTCAATTATGCATTCCGGATGGTAGCCATAGGTTCCCGTAACCAGTTGCTATACACAAATATCCTTAGCCGCTATATTTCCTGAAAACCATAACCTGAATTCACCCGGTTTCTCTCCATAATCCCACTAAAATCAGTTACTTTTGCGGGTATTTTAAAGGAGACAATCGACTTAATGAAGAATATCCGCAATTTTTGCATTATCGCCCATATTGACCACGGTAAAAGTACCCTGGCAGACAGACTGTTACAAACTACCAACACCATCAGTGAACGCGAAATGATGGACCAGGTTCTGGACGATATGGACCTGGAAAGGGAAAAAGGGATCACTATCAAGAGCCACGCCATTCAAATTAACTATAAACATACCGATGGTCAGGAATTTATCCTGAACCTGATCGACACCCCCGGACACGTAGACTTTAGTTACGAAGTTAGCCGCGCACTGGCTGCCTGTGAAGGCGCCCTGTTGCTGGTTGACGCCACCCAGGGTATTCAGGCCCAAACCATCAGCAACCTGTACCTGGCCATAGATAACAACCTGGAGATCATCCCTGTTATCAATAAAATTGATATGGATGGCGCCATGATCGAAGAGGTAAAGGACCAGATCATTGAACTGATCGGCTGCAAACCGGAGGACATCCTGCTAGCCAGCGGACGTACAGGCATTGGTGTGGATGGCATTTTGAAAGCAATTGTGGAACGCATCCCGGCGCCTAAAGGAAATCCTGAAGAGCCCCTGCAGGCCCTGGTCTTCGACAGCGTGTTTAATAGCTTTCGCGGTATCATTGTTTACTTCCGGGTACTGAATGGCACCATCCGCAAAGGCGATATTGTAAGATTCGTGTCTACCGACATGGATTACGAGGCCGCTGAAGTAGGTATCCTCAAGTTGAAGATGACAGAGAAGAAAGAAGTAAGTGCAGGCGATGTAGGGTACCTCATTACCGGTATCAAGAATGCAAAAGAAGTAAAAGTGGGTGATACTATTACCCTCAAAAATAAACCTACACAGGAAATGATCAAAGGTTTCCAGGAAGTGAAACCAATGGTATTTGCCGGTATCTTTCCTGTGAATACTGATGAGTTTGAGGAATTGCGTGACTGTATGGACAAGCTCCAGCTTAATGACGCTTCCCTTACTTATGAATTGGAAACTTCCCAGGCCCTGGGCTTCGGTTTCCGATGCGGTTTCCTGGGTATGCTGCACATGGAGATCATCCAGGAAAGACTGGAGCGTGAGTTTAACCAAACTGTTATCACCACCGTTCCTAACGTGAGCTTTATTGCCTATACTACAAATGGCGAAAAGGTAATCGTGAACAACCCTACAGAATTTCCCGATCCTGTAAAAACAGACAGGATTGAAGAACCATACATCAAGGCCCAGATCATTACAAAGCCCGAGTACATCGGTAATATCATGACGCTTTGCCTGGGCAAACGCGGCATCCTGTTGAACCAAAGCTACCTGACCACTACACGGGTAGAGCTGCAGTTTGAGATGCCCCTGACTGAGATCGTATTCGACTTCTACGATAAATTGAAGAGCCAAACTCGTGGATACGCCTCCTTCGATTACCAT
>NZ_JBJMLX010000245.1:0-11951 GCF_045805085.1 Niastella sp. | reverse complement strand
TACTTTAGCCTTCAGGAAGGCCAGGTCGGTTTGCAGGTTGGGTGCTTCAAAGTGTTTCTCAGGATAACCGGCCACGCCGCAGCAGAAGTCGGTTTTAAAGCCATCGCGGATGTCTTCTTCCAGGTAAATACCGGTATTCAGATTTTGAACCTGTTTCAGCAGGTCAATAGCATAGCTGTTGCCGCCTTTTTCCGGTTCAAAAACAGTTTCATTTTTTGCCGCATCGCCACGCAATACCAATACGTTGTCAACGCCAATAAAATTCAGATCGATCAGCGCGTCTTCAGTTTCCCGTTTGTTAAAACCGCCGCAAATAAGGTGAGGGACCGCATCAACCCGGTAATGGTTCATGAGGGCCGCACAAATACCTACGGTGCCCGGGCGTTTACGAACCTCTACTTTTTCAAAAGTACCATCGGCTTTCTTTTTAAAAACATGCTCGCTGCGGTGGTAGGTAACGTTTATAAAAGCAGGCTTGAACTCCATCAATGGGTCAAGGTGCTCATATATTGAATTGATGGTTTTACCTTTTAGCGGGGGTAATATTTCAAAGGAAATAAGCGAGTCCTTCGCCTGACGAATGTGATCGATAACTTTCATGTAAATAAAAACAGTTTTTCAAAGGCTCACCAATATTCAGGTCCTGCTGTAACAGGGCAGGTGTCACCTTGCTTGAATCTATATTATTAAAGTGAAATAAGCCAATTTGTGAATGATTGAAAACAAGCAAATTAGTAAAAATGCCTGTTTTCTGCCATAAAACCGGTCTGCAAACATAACGCAGTAAATCCGTATGGCAAATACCTGTTAAATTACCGTGCAGGAGCTATTCAATTTGAATTAGTTCTGGTATTTTTGTCGGAAACCTAAAGTACAATTGATCAGCGAGATTCATACACAGGAGTTAGTAAAAATTTACCGTAACCGTACCGTGGTAAATCATGTTTCGGTGAACGTTAAACAAGGTGAAATAGTAGGGTTGCTGGGGCCAAACGGCGCCGGTAAAACCACTTCATTCTACATGGTGGTAGGTTTAATAAAGCCCGATGAAGGCAAGGTATTCCTCGACCAGGAAGAGATCACCCAACTACCTATGTATAAACGGGCCCAAATGGGTATTGGCTACCTGCCCCAGGAAGCCTCCGTGTTTCGTAAGCTAAGTGTGGAAGATAACATCAAGGCAGTGCTTGAAATGACAAAGCTTACCAAAGCCCAGCAACGACAGAAGCTGGAAAACCTGCTCGATGAATTTCGTCTGCATCACGTACGTAAGAATAATGGCGATTCCCTAAGTGGTGGCGAACGTAGAAGAACGGAAATTGCCAGGGCGCTGGCCGTTGACCCCAAATTTATCTTGCTGGATGAACCTTTTGCCGGCGTTGACCCTATTGCCGTGGAAGATATTCAGGCAGTGGTAGCCCGGTTAAAATATAAGAACATCGGTATTTTGATTACCGACCACAACGTAAACGAAACGCTTTCCATCTGCGATCGCGCCTATTTATTGATCGATGGAAAGATCTTCCAACACGGTACGGCCGAAGAACTGGCTGAAAATGAACAGGTACGCCGCCTGTACCTGGGTCGCAACTTCGAACTGAGACGTAAAGATTACTTACACGAAGAAGCGATCAAAGCCATTGACGTTTCCTCCAACAGATAAGGTGCCATTTACACGCTGGTCCGTTTATTGCAGTTTAAAGGATAGTGTGTCAATTAGTTATTAGTTATTTTGGTCATATAATGGTCAGTATAAGGTATATTTATGCCGACCGGGAACTCTCATACTTTTATTCCCCCAAATTCTTTATTTTGCCAACAGTGAAACTTCGATAGTGAGATTATTATCGCCTGCCATATCATCATTAGCCCGCATGCGCCTGTGGCGTATTGAGGGTTGGAAAAATAATCCTGTAGACGCCCAACGTGAGGTGCTGCAGGACCTTGTCACTTCTGCCCAATACACAGAGTTTGGCAGAAAGTATAATTTTTCCGCCCTGTTCAATGTAAAGACTTTCAAACAAACGGTGCCTATTCATGAGTATGAAGACCTGCAGCCATACGTTCAACGTATTATGCGCGGCGAGCAGAACCTGCTTTGGAATACACCTGTGTACTGGTTTGCCAAAAGCAGCGGTACCACCAGCGATAAAAGTAAATTCATTCCGGTAACCGATGAAAGCCTTGAAGACTGCCACTACAAGGCAGCCAAGGATGTGTTGACGATGTATTACCGGTTCAATCCAGAATCAGATCTGTTAACCGGCAAAGGATTGGTTATTGGCGGTAGCCATACCATTAATCCGCTGAATAACGATGCCCAATATGGCGACCTGAGCGCTGTATTGTTGCAGAACTCACCTTTCTGGGGCCATTGGTTACGGGTGCCCGATCTCAGCATTGCCTTAATGGATGAGTGGGAAAGCAAGATCGAAAAGCTCGCCTACAGTACCATCAAAGAAAATGTTACTTCTATTTCAGGGGTGCCAACCTGGACACTGGTTTTGTTCCGCCGCATATTGGAATTAACCGGTAAAAGCACCATGGCCGAAGTATGGCCCTCCCTTGAATTATACATGCACGGCGGTGTTTCATTTACGCCTTATAAAGAACAATTCCAGAAACTGATCGGCAAGCCAATCCATTACCTGGAAATGTATAATGCCAGCGAAGGTTTTTTTGCAGCGCAGGATATCCCCGGCGAAGATGGCATGTTGTTGTTTACCGATCATGGTGTTTTTATGGAGTTTATGCCGCTTGAAGAATATGGCAAAAAGCATCCCGAGACCATAGGTTTACAGGATGTGGAGCTGGGTAAGAATTATGCCATGATAGTAAGCACCAACGGCGGTTTGTGGCGATACTTGTTAGGCGATACCGTTCAATTCACTTCATTATATCCCTTTAGAATAAAAGTAAGCGGCCGGGTTAAACATTTCATCAATGCCTTTGGCGAAGAAGTGATTGTTGATAATTCTGATAAGGCTATAGCAGTGGCCAGTGAAAGAACAGGCGCCATTGTAAACGACTATACTGCCGCCCCGGTTTATTTTAGCGATAGCGGCAATGGTGGTCATGAATGGTTGATAGAATTTGAAAAAGAACCCCACAATCTTAGTCATTTTGCCACTGAATTAGACAGCGCCCTGAAAAGCGTGAACAGTGATTACGAGGCCAAACGCCATAAAAATATAGCCCTGCGCGAACCATTGGTAAGGTCCCTTTCAAAAGGGGTATTTACCACCTGGTTAAAAAGCAAGGGCAAACTGGGCGGGCAGCATAAGGTTCCCCGGCTAAGCAACGACAGAAAATATATTGAAGAAATACTCGCCCTGTAAGGTCCTGAGCGTAGTCGAAGGGCCAGGGCGTTAAGCGTTGAGTATACTGAGCGTAGTCGAAGTATCGAAACGCGCCTCCTCAAATTCCCCAAATTTTCAATTGCATTGGCATTTCCTGTACTTTTGCTCACCCAAATACGATACTATGAAATTATTAGAAGGAAAAATTGCTATTGTAACCGGTGCAGCCCGTGGCATTGGAGAAGCTATTGCGTATAAACTGGCTGAACATGGCGCCCACGTAGCATTTACCTACGTTAGCGACAGCAGTGCCGAAAAGGCCGCTCAGCTGGAGCAAAAAATAAAAGCACTGGGCGTAAAATCCAAAGCGTATAAAAGCAATGCCGGTAATTTCGCTGAATGCGAAACCTTTGTAAACGATGTGGTAAAAGAATTCGGTACAGTTGATGTATGCGTGAACAATGCCGGTATTTCAAAAGATAATTTGTTACTGCGCCTTACACCCGATCAATGGGACGAGGTAATGGATATAAACCTAAAGAGCGTTTTCAATATGACCAAACAGGTTATTCGCCCCATGATGAAAGCAAAGAAAGGCTCCATCATTAACATGAGTTCGATTGTAGGGGTACGTGGTAATGCCGGACAAGCCAGCTATGCCGCCAGTAAAGCCGGTATCATTGGCTTTACCAAATCGGTAGCGTTGGAGCTGGGCAGCCGCAATGTACGTTGCAACGCCATTGCACCCGGTTTTGTTGAAACCGATATGACCCATTACCTGAAAGATGGCGATGGCGCAAAAGCATTCCTGGAGAAAATACCTTTAGGCCGCTTTGGCAGTGCCGGAGAAATAGCCGACACGACCTTGTTCCTGGCATCTGATATGAGCTCGTATATTACCGGACAGGTAATCAGCACCTGCGGTGGTTTGAATATTTGATCCGGTTTTGTATCTTTAAATTATATAGTGCCTTCTGTAAAGAAGGCATTTTTTTTACAAACAGGTACTAATGGGTATAGTTATATTGATTATTTTTTTATTGGGGTATGTGGCTATTGCCATGGAACATGTTATCAGATTGAATAAGGCGGCCTCTGCTCTTATAACCGGGGTGTTGTGCTGGCTGGTGTATATGCTTAATGCCACCGATAAACACCTCGTAAACGAACAGCTGACCACCCACCTGGGTGATATTGCCGGCATCCTGTTCTTTCTGCTTGGCGCCATGACCATTGTAGAGCTGATCGATTCGTACGATGGGTTCGAAGTAATCACCAACCGCATTACAACCACCAAAAAAGTAAACCTGTTGTGGTTAATAGGCGGGTTGTCGTTTTTTCTTTCTGCTATATTGGATAACCTGACTACGGCCATTGTAATGGTGTCATTGGTTCGTAAACTGATCCGTAATAAACAAGCCCGGTTATTGTTTTGTGGGGTTGTAGTGATTGCAGCCAATGCCGGCGGCGCCTGGTCGCCCATTGGGGACGTTACCACCACCATGTTATGGATCGGCGGACAGGTAACCACTGGTCATATCATTGGGAGTGTATTGCTGCCAAGCATTGTTTGTGCCGTAGTGCCTATGCTATTGCTCAGTTTTCGCATGCGGGGCGCTGTTGAAGTGGGTGGAACCGAAGAAGCAAAGACTATTAAACCCGAAACCCCGGTACGTGACAGAAATATTGTATTTACATCAGGCCTTCTGATCCTGTTGGGGGTGCCGGTTTTTAAAACGGTTACGCACCTGCCACCATTTATGGGCATGTTGATGGGCCTGGGTATTATGTGGGTGATCACGGAGATCCTGCATCACAAAAAGGATATGCAGGACAAACATTTTCTGTCGGTTTTACATGCCTTGCGTAAAATAGATACCCCGAGCATTCTTTTCTTCCTGGGGATATTAATAAGCGTAGCCGCCTTACAATCTATTGGCGCATTGTTGAACTTGGCCACACAGTTGAATGAACAGATCGGCAATCCCTCCATTATTGTGATTATGATCGGGGTATTATCATCTATAGTAGATAATGTTCCGCTGGTGGCGGCTTCAATGGGAATGTATGATCTTCACCAATACTCCACCGATCATTTCTTCTGGCATTTCCTGGCTTATTGTGCCGGTACCGGTGGCAGCTTGTTGATAATAGGTTCTGCGGCGGGGGTAGCAGCTATGGGAATAGAGAAGATCGAATTCTTCTGGTATCTGAAAAAGATTGCCTGGTTGGCGTTGGCAGGCTATATAGCGGGAGCTTTAGTGTTCCTGTTGCAGCATGCTATAATTTAATGTTCCTTGTTTTTATGTAGTGATGCCACAACAAATAAGCGGCAATTGAGCGATAGGGCCGCCAGGGTTCTGCCAGCGATAAAATGTCTTCCTTTGAAGTTTTCGCCGGTAATTGTTTTACTTCTTTCAGGGCATTCACCATGGCCAGGTCACCAATGGGAAATATATCGGTGCGTTGCAGCGCAAATAACAGGTATACATCGGCCGTCCAGTCGCCAATGCCCTTTACCTGTTTTAAAGTACCCCGCACAACATCGTCGTGCGAGGTAGTTAATTTATTCAGTTGAATTTTCTTTGAAATGAATGCCTCGGCCAGGTGCCGGGCGTATACGGTTTTTTGCCGGCTGAAATAGCAGGCTCGTAATTCTTCATCAGTTAACTGCAGCAATCTGGCCGGGGTAACCTGCCCGATCTTTTCTTTCAGCTTGTTGAATGCAGCCCGGGCCGATGCCAATGATACCTGTTGCTCCAATACAATATGGATGAGGGTAGCAAAACTGGCCGGGCGCGTCCACATGGGTGGATAGCTGTGCTGCTGCAAAATGTTTTTAAAGATAAGGTCTCGTTCAGCCAGATCATTACAAAAGAGCTGAAAGTTATCGTTGTTGAATTGTAACATGGGTGGCTTAACCAGGTAATTGCTATTTTACTTTTGCTTTGAATTTTTCAATGGCTGAACGTGTATGCTGGCTCAATACCAGTTTGCCGCTGATAACAGCGCGTTGATGCAGTAAGGTGTCCCAGTTCTCTGTGCCCCGCCAGAACATTTTTTTCATTTCCGCCATCGCCTGCGGATTGCTGTGCGCGAGGTTATAAGATAATCGTTGAATAGATTCATCCATATCCTCAACTGAAGTATACAATTCTGAAAACAACCCTTTCTTTTTGGCCCATTCTGCATTGCGCCACATGGTAGCATCGATGGCCAGGTTTTCAAAAGCAGCGATGCCTATTTTTCTTTCTACCGCAGGTCCTACTACAAAGGGACCAATACCAACAGCCAGTTCGCTTAATTTAATATCGGCGCCTTCCAGTGCAATGGCGTAATCAGCAGCGGCAGCAATACCAACACCACCACCCACACATTTGCCCTGTATACGAACTATAATAAATTGCGGGCAGGTGCGCATGGCATTGAGTACGTTTGCAAAGCCGCTAAAGAATTGTGTGCCTTCTTCCTGGGTTTTAATAGCCACTAATTCATCAAAAGAAGCACCGGCGCAAAATGCTTTTTCGCCAACTGACCGCAGCACAATTACTTTGGTGTCTTCATCATTACCGGCCCCGTGTATGGTTTGCGCCAGTTCTTCAAGCAGCCTGGCTGGCAGGGAATTACTTTGCGGATGATAGAATTCAATGGTATTAACGCCATTAAGATCAGTATGCGATTTTACATATCCTGCAGACATAAAATATTTTATTTAGAAGAAGAGATAAAAGCTGACGGTCCGATCCCCCAGCGATCAGCTATATAAAGTTATTAAATAGTACAGTAAACAGGAACCCGCAGTTGCCTGCGGGTCCTTAATAAAATGTTATTGTGATTTTTTGGCAACCATGGTGAGAATGGTTGCAATAGCAACGGGTTCGCCGGTTTCATCAGAAACCTGCACCAGCCATTTTACAATGCCTTTGGCAATATCGTTCTCATCTTTTTTCTCCTGTTCAATTTTTTCTTTGCAGGTAAGCTGTACGCCAATGGTGGCCCCGGCATACACCGGTTTTACAAACCGGCATTCTTCCAGTCCGTAGTTCAGCAATACCGGGCCTTTTTTAGCATCAACAAACAACCCGGCAGCGGCGCTTAAGATAAAATAGCCATGGGCAACCGGTTTTTCAAAGATGGTGCCTTGTAAAGAAGTATGATCGGTGTGGGCATAAAAATGGTCCCAGCTTACATTGGCAAAATTCACAATATCGGCTTCGGTAACGGTGCGTTTATGAGTAATGAGGGTATCGCCTATCTGCAGTTCTTCAAAGTATTTTCTAAACGGATGTTTTTCATCTTCACGTGTTTGCGCACCCGTTTGGTATACATTGGTAATAGCGGTAATAGCAGTGGGCGAACCCTGCAGGGCTACGCGCTGCATATAATGTTTCACCCCTCTGGCCCCGCCCATTTCTTCACCACCGCCGGCACGTCCGGGACCGCCATGTACCAGCAAAGGTAACGGCGAGCCATGGCCGGTGCTTTCTTTGGCGCATTCATTATTCAGCACCAGTATTCTGCCGTGATAAGTAGCAGCGCCCAACACGTAGTCGCGGGCAATTTTATTATCAGCAGTAACAATAGAGCAAACCAGGGAGCCCTTTCCTTTTTTGGCCAGTGCAATAGCTTCATCGGTGCTGTTATAGGGCATAATGGTGCTAACAGGACCAAAAGCTTCCACACTATGCACCGCTTCGCTGTCAAACGGTTTTTCGTTCTTTAATAACAGGGGGCTCATGAAGGCGCCTTTTTTAGCATCGGCATCTACCACCTGTACACTATCGAGCGAACCATAAACTATTTGAGAAGAAGCCAGTAGTTTTTGCACCTGTGACAGCACTTCTTCACGCTGGCTTTGTCCGGCCAGGGAGCCCATCCGCACTTTATCATTTTCAGGATTACCAATGGTTGTCTGGCTAAGCGCTTTCCCCAATGCCAGCCATACATCTTCCATTTTATTTTGCGGAACAAAGATGCGGCGGATGGCTGTACATTTTTGACCGGCCTTGGTGGTCATTTCGCGGCGAACTTCTTTTATAAAAATATCCCATTCAGGCATGTTGGGAGTTACATCGTTGCCCAGTACAATGCAGTTGAGAGAATCGGCTTCCATGGTAAAGGGAACGTTTTCTGCCAGTATGCGTGGGTGTGATTTCAATTGCAAACCGGTAGAAGCAGAACCCGTAAACGTGATTACATCCTGAGCAGTAACATGATCGAGCAGGTCACCGGCAGAACCGCATAACAGTTGTAATGACCCTTCGGGCAAAATGCCGGAAGCAATAATTTCCTGCACCACTGCTTCGGTAAGATAAGAAGTAATGGTAGCTGGTTTAACAACAGCCGGTACGCCGGCCAGCAGGTTCACCGCAATTTTTTCGAGCATACCCCATACCGGGAAATTAAATGCATTGATATGTACAGCAACGCCTTCTTTAGGAACCAGTATGTGCTGTCCCATAAAAGTACCGCCTTTGCCAAGGGGAATGGCGTCGCCATCTACACAGTAGGGTTCGTTAGGAAATTTGCGGCGCAGGGAAGCGTAAGAGAACAGGTTGCCGATACCGCCTTCAATATCAACCCAGCTGTCGGCTTTTGTAGCGCCGGTTTTATAACTGATAGCATAGAATTTGTCGAGATGGTTGCGGAGGTGTAAAGCCAGTGCTTTTAACATAAGACCGCGTTCGTGAAAAGTGAGTGTACGCAGCGCAGGGTTGCCGGTTTTTCTTGCATACGCAAGAATGGCGTTGAAATCGAGACCGCGGGTAGAAGCATAGCCAATCGGTTCACCGTTTACCGCATTGTACAATGCCTGGCCTTCTCCGTCGCCGTTGATCCACCGGCCGGTAACATAATTACCCAGTTTTTTCATTCAAAATGTAGTTTTTGTTTTTTCAATGGTCCCGACGCAGCCGGGAGAATCGTTGATCGTGCGAATCGGCAATGGGTCCCGAATAATCAAGACTTCCGCTATTGTTGAGCAGTAAAAACAATAGCGAACCATTTCACGTTTCACACTTGCCGTTCCACGATTATTTAATAATAATCGCGACTGCTAATGTAGCATATCCCCGGCTAATACCATCATACTTAAAGCCGGTATAGGCCAGCTGCACATTGAGGCGGTTGGTTTTTTGAGGAAGGTTGATGCCGCCGCCGGCGCCATAGCCTATGGTAGCCCTGGCCTTCGGCATATTGTTTAGCAGAAAATAGATGCCCCCGGTTCGAAGTGAGGCATACACATTAGAAATGGGGTAATATTTTATACCCGCCAGTAAGGGAATGGCGTAGGACTTATTTTTTGCATCTGTATAAATGGCTTTGTCGCCCGTGAAGTAATTATAAGCGGCTTCAGCTTCGGCAGCGAAGTATTTGGAGATCATTTTTTCGCCGCCAATAATACCGCCAATGCCAACCTGGTTATCTGCAAGATTTGATAATCCAAACGAAACACTAGCGCCCAGTCTTAATATGGGCCCCGATTTTATTTGAGCAGTACCGGTTTGTACAAACACGATGATTGCTAAAAAGGTAAGCCGGAAACAATTAGCCATTACTCTACGGGATTAATGGTGCGAAAATAGGGAAACCCGATTATTAAACGGATTTAAAAGCCACCAGCGTATAAAAGCAATTAACTTTGACCGGATTTTTTAAATATCTAAAACTAACATATTTATGTCGCGGTTTATTATAGCGTTGGTAAGTTTTGGCCTGTTAGCTGGCGCCTGCAACGATGCTTCACATGATGAACATGCTGCTCATCAAAATGGATACGCCCCTGTTTTAAAAACCAGGGAAGACACCCTGTTCCATGAAGTAATGAAGGGCCACGATGCCGGCATGGCCAAAGTAGGTAAGCTGCGAAAAAACATAGATGAAACCACCCACCGCCTCGATAGTCTTGGTAAACTGCCCGCCGAAAAAGTAGATGCTGCTTACAAACAGGCACTGACCAATTTGCAAACCGACCTGAAAAATGCGGATGAGGAAATGGATAGCTGGATGCAAAAATTCAAGCTTGATTCAATGGCCGACAATAAAGAACTGCGTATTAAATACCTGGAAGGGGAAAGGGTAAAAGTAACAGCGGTAAAAGAACACATCCTCTCAGTTTTGCAACAGGCCGATTCTTTGTTGAAACGGCAGTAACAGAGAATTTCGGGCGGCGCAAGGTTGGTTATTAATCTCAAAACTCGCGAGCCATTCACCATTCACCACTGACCATTCACCATGTCATCCTGTCGCAAAACGCTTCTGGTAAATAATTTGCCGGATGTATTCCCATGCAAACGATAGACACTCCTCTTCAATTCATACAACATACCGATAATGAGCTGTTGGATGCGTATTCCAGAACCATCACCGGTGTTGTAGGTGGAATAGCAGAATCCGTTGTACACATTGAGGTCTCTAAGAAAGTAGTAGACCAGCGTACACGAAAGGAGCGCGTAACGCAAGGCAGCGGTTCTGGCTTTATTATTTCTTCTGATGGATTTATTGTTACCAATCACCACGTTATAGAAGGTGCAGGTACTATAAAAGTATCGCTGGCCGATGGGCGAAAGGTAATTGCCGAACTAAAAGGAAGCGACCGTAGCACCGATATTGCCGTTCTTAAAATATATGAGAACAGCCTGAAGGCATTGTCATTTGCCAACAGCGACCAGCTGCAGGCAGGACAAATTGCCATTGCTATTGGTAATCCTTTGGGTTTGCAGCATACTGTTACGGCCGGCGTGGTAAGCGCCCTGGGCAGAACTCTGCGTGCATCGGATGGCCGGTTGATCGATGATGTCATTCAAACAGATGCTTCTTTAAATCCCGGTAATTCTGGCGGTCCGCTGGTGAACTCATTAGGACAGGTTATTGGCGTGAACACGGCCATGATCCCAACGGCCCATGGTATCTGTTTCGCAGTGTCTTCGAACATAGCGGAATATGTAAGTGGTAAACTCATTATGCAGGGAAGGGTAAAACGGGGCTACCTGGGTCTGGCGGGGCAACTGGTAAATTTAACCGAGCGCATGATTGCCGCCAACCGGTTGGAGCTGCGTACCGGCGTGTATATTTCAGAGGTAGAAGCTGATGTTCCGGCGTATAACAGTGAACTGCACTCCGGCGATATAATTGTTGGGTTTAACGATCATTCAATTGGTTCCGTGGATGATCTGCATAAACAGCTCAACGAAAAAACCATCGGACAAAGAATAACCATGCAGGTATTGCGCGGTGGTCATAAGGCAACCGTTGCCGTTATTCCCGGAGAGATGAGGTAATCTCCCAGTCCCCCACCAGCTATTAATCTCCAAAAGGGCCGAAGAAGTAAAGAAGCAGGCGCCGATCTTACCAGCCGGCGATATTAAATACAAAAGCGCCCCGACACGTCGGGACGCTTTTAAAATATCAGTACACTACCAGCCTGGTTGCCGGTAGTAGATTGTTCTTTAAATTACCTAAGCCGGCTGACGGGCTTCTATTTGCTCACGCAGTGACTGGAAGATCTCATCAATGCTTCCTTCGCCTTTTACTTTGGCCACTTTGTCGAATTTAGCATAGTGGTGAGCGACAATGGCAGTTTTTTGGTCATACTCCAACAAACGCTTGCGGATCACATCCTCATTACGGTCGTCGGGGCGGCTGCTGGTTTTA
>NZ_JBJMLX010000244.1:0-27162 GCF_045805085.1 Niastella sp. | reverse complement strand
GGCCCATGCTTATTCATCTATCTGGACTAAAGAGGGCTCACCCCTGATGGTAATAAGCAGGCAATTGCAGGAGGCCTTGCAAAAGCAGGTTACCGAACCGGTAGCCCTGGCTATGCGTTATGGCGCTCCTACACCCTGGACTGCTTACGATGAGCTGTTGGAAAAAACACCTGACCTGGAAGAAGTAGTACTGGTTCCTTTGTATCCGCATTATGCCATGAGCAGTTATGAAACGGCCGTGGAATACGCAAAAGAAGCACATAAAAAAGGGAAGTACTCTTTCAAGCTGACCATCATCCCGCCATTTTACGATAATGCTTTGTACCTGGAGGCTTTGGCAGATAGCATTCGGCCTTACCTTCAGCAGCCTTACGATCAGATTATATTTAGTTATCACGGCATTCCCGAACGGCATGTTCAAAAAACGGATCCTTCCGGAAACCATTGTTTGAAAGCGGCTGATTGCTGTAATGTGAGCAATGAGGCGCATAAGTTTTGTTACCGGCATCAAGTCCTGGTCACTACCAAAAAAATGGCGGAGATGCTTGATATCCCCACTCAGAAATACAGCTATGCGTTTCAATCACGGTTAGGCAGAGACGAATGGTTGAAACCCTATACTGCAAAACGCCTGACTGAATTGCCGGGTGAAGGCATAAAAAAATTAATAATAGTTTGTCCGGCTTTTGTAAGCGATTGTCTGGAAACAGTAGAAGAGATCGCCTTACAGGGCAGGGAATCATTTATGCAGTCCGGTGGTGAATCGTTTACCCTGATCCCCTGTTTGAATATGCATCCGATGTGGGTGAAGGCGTTAGCGAGTTGGGTTAGGGAGAGTTGAGTTGTTGAAGAGTTGACGAGTTGACGAGTTAACTAGTTGACAAGTTTTCACGTTTCACGTTTGCCGTTTGACGACATTCATCTGATAATTACAATAATACACCTTACACTATGAACCCCGAATATATCAAAGCATTACACATAATTTTTATTGTAACCTGGTTCAGTGGCCTGTTTTATATTGTTCGGCTTTTTGTGTATAACACAGAAGCCGGCGAAAAAGACGAGCCGGAAAAAAGTATTCTGCGCAAGCATTTCACCATCATGATCAAACGCCTTTGGTTTGGCATTACCTGGCCATCGGCTGTTCTCACGCTTATATTTGGTCCGCTCATGTGGTGGCAACTGGGCGTATTGCCCGGATGGTTATTGATAAAACTCTTTTTTGTATTAGGGTTATACGCGTATCATTTTACGCTGCATGCTATTTACAAACAGCAAATGAATGGTGTATTTAAATACAGTTCACAAAAATTGCGGATCTGGAATGAAGTAGCCACCATCTTTCTGGTTGCTATTGTGATGTTGGCAACAGTAAAGCAAAACATGAGTGTGGTGTGGGGATTGGTAGGGCTGATTTGTTTTGTAGTGGTGTTAATGAGTGCGATAAAGATCTACAAGAATATCAGGATGAAGAAGAAATGATACTGCAATAAAAAAACCTCCTAATGGAGGTTTTGAAAGGGTTACAAATGTCTTTACTTCCCGAAAACGGGTTGCGTTCGTAGGCACTGCACAATTGCCTGGATGGTTTTCCACAGGCATAACCAGAGATTAAAAACGGGAAGGTAACGGATTACAAAAAGGTGTAAAAAGAAAAAACCTTTCCTTTGTTTTAGAATTTTAAAGGAAAGGGGAGCAGGACTACTCCCCTTTTTAACCCCTAAACCCTAAACCGTAGAAAAGGTTTTTCATATAATGAGGTAAACAGTAATCGTTGTTAAGAGCGTTTGTGTTAAGGACTTAATACTTAGAAAATATCGTACCAAAAATCACTCAATCACACATTTCACGCCTCTATAATTTTCAACATTTTTCATTCTTGTAAAGAGCACCTAAATAGTTCCATAAATTATGCCAAACGTCAATTTTGTGGATAAACCCAGCATAAAATCGACCGCTTCGTTAAAAATCTTTCAAACAACTTCCGTAATACCCAAATAAGCTTCAGTTTACCGGCACGGTATAATTATAACCTCAAAACCGCTGGTTTCCTTAAGAATTAAGAATAAAAAAATTAGTGGTAGAACATACATTTTGCCACCAGTATAAATTATGTTGAAACAACGAGATTGTAGAAGTATGAATACCAGGAAAAGGCAGACGGCAGAAGGCCGAGGGCAGAAAGCACTTGTGAATAATGTTGATTGTCTGTTAGTGAGTGAGTGTTGTTTGGGGTGAGAAACGGTAAACTTTTAACTAACGAACCAAACAACTCACAAACTCAAAAACTTAAGATCTGAGCACCGCCTTAACGGTATTAGCCACAAGCCCTATCCGCCAACTTTTCAGTAACTTTGCACACTTTTTAGGGCTGTGGAATGTACTATATTTTTCTTCGGCCAGTAACAACAGTGTTTAAACAGATTTACCGGAAATATATGGCAGTTAACTACAGAGAATTTCAGAAATTGAATTTGCCTGTTATAGAACAGGAAATGTTAGCTAAATGGACTGAAAACCAGGCATTTGAGAAAAGTGTGTCGCTGCGTAATGATGCCCCTTCATTTGTGTTTTATGAGGGTCCGCCCAGCGCCAACGGAATGCCCGGAATTCACCACGTTATCAGCCGCACTTTAAAAGACCTGGTTTGTCGTTATAAAACCATGCGTGGCTTTCAGGTTAGCCGTAAAGCCGGCTGGGATACCCATGGTCTGCCAATTGAGCTGGGGGTTGAAAAAGAATTGGGAATCACGAAAGAAGACATCGGTAAAAAGATCACTGTTGAAGAATACAACCGCAAATGCCGCGAGGCCGTAATGCGGTATAAAGATAAATGGGACGACATCACCAGGAAAATGGGGTATTGGGTTGATCTGAACGAACCTTATATCACCTTCGAAAACAATTACATAGAAACCCTTTGGTACCTGTTGAGCAAGCTGTATGAAAAGAATTTGTTATTCGAAAGCGTGAGCATTCAGCCCTACTCACCCGCGGCCGGTACTGGTCTAAGCTCGCACGAGCTGAACCAGCCGGGTTGCTATAAATTGGTAAAAGATACCAGTTGTGTGGCCATGTTCAAGGCCATAAAAGATGAAAGATCAGCTTTCCTGTTTGATGCCATCAAAGACCAGAACAAGGAGCTTTTCTTCATGGCCTGGACGACGACTCCCTGGACCCTTCCATCGAACCTGGGATTAACAGTAGGCGAGCGCATCACCTATGTGTTGGTGCAAACCTTCAACCCTTACACCCATTTACCGGTTAACGTGGTGCTGGCCAAAGACCTGCTGGGTAAATACTTTAAACCCGAAGCTGAAAACACCGGCTTTGAAGAGTATAAAGAAGGCGATAAAGTGCTGCCGTGGAGAATTCTTACTGAATTCAAGGGCGCCCAAATAGAAGGTTGCCGGTATGAGCAATTGCTGCCTTACGAAGCCAATACGCCTGAAAAAAGCGGTGGCGATCCCTTCCGCGTTTTGATCGGCGATTTTGTTACCACTGAAGATGGTACCGGTATCGTGCATACGGCCCCGGCCTTTGGTGCAGATGACTATAAAGTAGGTAAAAAATATGGCATCGGTATACTCACTCTGGTTGACCGCACCGGCAAGTTCGTTGAAGGTTTGGGCGAGTTCAGCAACCGGTATGTAAAGAACTATAAAGACGAGAAGGATTATGTGGATGTGAACGTTGACATCAGCGTAAAACTGAAAAAAGAGAACCGCGCCTTCAAGGTTGAAAAATATGAGCATAATTATCCCCACTGCTGGCGCACCGATAAACCAGTGTTATACTACCCGTTAGATGCCTGGTTTATAAAAACAACCGCCCTGAAAGACCGGTTGGTGGCGCTGAATAAAACCATTAATTGGAAACCAAAATCAACCGGTGAAGGCCGCTTTGGTAACTGGCTCGAAAATATGGTTGACTGGAACCTGAGCCGCAGCCGTTTCTGGGGTACTGCCTTACCTATCTGGAAAACTGAAGATGGCAACGAGGAAAAATGCATTGGTTCGGTTCCGCAATTAAAAGACGAAGCCGCCAAAGCTGATAAAGCATTGGGTACCAATAATGCCCGCCTCATGAATAACCTCGATCTGCATAAACCTTATGTAGATGAGATCGTGCTGGTAAGCGATTCGGGCAAACCCATGAAACGCGTGCCCGACCTTATTGACGTTTGGTTCGATAGCGGCGCCATGCCGTATGCGCAATGGGGCCTCGATCATGAAAAACTGAAAGCCGGCGATCCATTCCCTTTCAAAGAACCATTTAGCAAGAACTTCCCCGCTTCCTTTATAGCCGAAGGGGTTGACCAAACGCGTGGCTGGTTCTATACCCTGCATGCCATAGCTGGTCTGTTATTTGATTCTGTTGCTTATCAAACCTGCGTATCGAACGGGCTGGTGCTGGATAAGAACGGAAACAAAATGAGTAAGCGCCTCGGTAATGTGGTTGATCCGTTTAAGACAATTGAACAATTTGGCGCCGATGCCACCCGCTGGTACCTAATCACCAATGCTTCGCCCTGGGAGAACATGAAATTTGATCTGGAAGGCATCAAGGAAGTGCAGCGTAAATTCTTCGGCACCTTATATAACACGTATCAGTTCTTTGCACTGTATGCCAATGTAGATGGGTTTGCTTTTAAAGAAGCTTATATACCATTGGAGCAACGGCCCGAAATTGACCGCTGGATCCTCTCTTCTCTAAATACCCTTATAAAAAAGGTTACGGAGTATATGGACGATTATGAGCCTACCCAGGCCGGTAGGGTTATAGAAGGGTTTATGGATGAACACCTCAGCAACTGGTATGTACGGCTGTGCCGCCGCCGGTTCTGGAAAGGGGAATATGAGCAGGATAAAATAAGCGCTTACCAAACCCTGTACGAGTGTCTGGAAACCGTGTTGAAGCTGATGGCGCCTATTTCGCCCTTCTTCAGCGATGCCTTGTTCCAGAACCTGAATGCAGTAACTGGCAGGCATAAGGTAGAATCGGTTCACCATGCCGATTTCCCCGTTAGTAATCCTGCCGCTGTGGATACTTCCCTGGAGGAACGTATGCAGTTGGCCCAGAATAGCTCGTCGCTGGTGTTATCATTGCGTAAGAGAGTGAATATCAAGGTGCGCCAGCCCTTGCAAAAGGTACTGATCCCTGTGTTGAATAAACACATGAAAAACCAGATAGAACTGGTGGAAGACCTGATAAAAAGCGAGGTAAATGTAAAGGAAATTGAATATCTGACTGAAGATAACGGGTTTATTAAAAAGAAGATAAAGCCAAATTATACAGTGCTGGGTAAGAAGTTGGGCGGCAAAATGAAAGCGGTAGCAGCAGCATTAGCCGAATTTACACAGGAAGACATAGCCAAATTGGAAAAAGATGGTACAATTTCATTGCAAATTGACAACGAACCCTTAATATTACAGACTAATGAAGTAGAGATCACCAGTGAAGATATCCCCGGGTGGATGGTGGCCAATAAAGATGCTCTCACCGTGGCTTTGGATGTAACCGTGTCCCCAGAACTGGTTAGCGAAGGAAATGCCCGCGAATTAGTTAACCGTATCCAGAAAATCCGCAAGGACAGTGGTTTTGAACTCACTGATCGAATACTGGTAAAAGTAACCGAACACCAGGAGTTGAACCCTTCGATCGCCCAATTTAATAATTATATTTGTGCAGAAATTTTGGCAGACAAACTTGAACTAGTACCTGAATTACCAGATGGCACCGAAATTGAAGTGAACGATATTCCAATAAAAGTGTTCGTTACAAAAAAAGCGTAAAAGTATGGCAACCAAGAAAAAGGCGGCCAAGCCAGCAAAAAAAACGATTGCCCCAAAAAAGGCGGCCCGACCGGCTGTTGGGGCAGCCAAACCTGCTGCTGCAAAAAAAGTAGTTGCTAAAAAAGATGTAAAGCCTGCTGCAAAAAAGGCAGTTAAACCACCTGTTGAAAAGAAGGTCACGGTTAAACACGCGGCCATTGCTCACCAGGTAGCTACCAAAGCGCATGCAAAATCATCTTCGGCGCCTACTACGGCCAAGCCAGTTGCCAAACCCGTTGATATTAAAGATATTAAAGAGATAAAAAAGACAGTGGAGGCTCCTGTTAAGGTCGAAAAACCGGAAGTTAAGGTGGAAGTTAAAAAACCGGAACCGGTAATTCCACCCCCGCCACCCAAAAAACCGGAGCCCCCAAAACCGGTAAAAGTGGTGATCCCGGAAATAAAGACAAAAACATCGCGTCGATACGAACCGGAATTCACAAAATCAGTATTAGATCAACCAGAAAACATTCAAACAGGACCAACCATGAGATATAGTGATGCCGAATTAAGCGAGTTTAAAGATCTGATCTTGAAAAAAGCAGAGCAGGCCAAAAAAGAACTTACTTATTTACAGGGTTTAATAACCCGCAAAGATGAAATGGGTGGCGATGAGAACGAAAATCGCTACATGACCATGGAAGATGGCAGTATGAGTATGGAACGGGAACAGTTGGCTCAAATGGCCAGCCGTCAGATCAATTACATTGATCACCTGGAAAAAGCCCTCATGCGCATCGAAAACAAAACTTACGGCATTTGCCGGGTTACCGGTAAGCTCATCGATAAAGCCAGGTTACGCGCGGTGCCGCACGCTACCCTGAGCATCGAAGCCAAGCAAATGATGAATAAATAGTTGTTTGCTTAATCGGTTGGTTATCATTCTGCTTATAGTGGAATGGGATGTTATGCCAGTTACATAATCAAAATTATTAAGCCCTCCCGACTTGTCGGGAGGGCTTTGTTTATAAAGAAATGAAGTAAGAGCGTATTTTAGAATCCTTTTGCGCTATCCGGCGCCCAGAATGCTTCCGGCATTGGCTTCTCCAGCAAATACTGGTAGTAGAATTTATAAGCTTCGTAGCGGTTATGAACGCCCTTGGCCCCTGCAATCCCATGGCGCTCGCCCGGGTACATCATAAACTCAAAATGCTTTTTCATATCCTCCAGCTTATTGATGAACACCATGCTGTTTTGCATATGTACGTTATCGTCTGAGGAACCATGCACAATGCGCAACAAACCTTTGTATTTATTGGCATATGTTAACACCGAAGTGCTTTTATAGCCATCAGGGTTATCCTGGGGCGTATTCATAAAACGTTCGGTATAATGCGTATCATAAAACTGCCAGTCGGTTACGGAGGAGTTGGCAATGCCGTACGGGAATACATCGGCGCCATAGGTAAGGGCCATACAGGTCATATAGCCACCAAAGCTTCCGCCGGTGATGCACAGCTTGCTGCTATCTACCCAGGGCTGGCGTTTTAACCAGCGGCCACAGGCCATAAAATCTTCAATTTCGTATTTCCCTAACTGGCGGAAGATATAGTTCAAACCCTTCTTACCAAAGTGTCCACTGCTGCGGTTATCAAATGCAACCTGGATCAGGCCTTCCTGCGCAAACCATTGGATGGGTGAACCGGTTGGGCGCCAACGATCATAAACGGTACCGGCGTTAGGTCCACCATAAATGCTGATGAGGACAGGGTATTTTTTAGCAGGATCGAAATTGATGGGGTAAGTAATCAATACCGGCAGCTCAAACGCGCCATCAGTAGCCGTTACATATTTCAGCTCGCTTTTAGGCAGATTATAGTCATTGAAGCTGCTTCCTTTGCTGCTGGCCACTTCTCTTATTATTTTTCCTTTAGCGTCAACCAGCGCCAGGGCCGGGGGCGTATTCAGGTTTGAATAGCCGGTAATAAAATAACTGCCGTTGGGCGAAACGCTGATGAGGTCATGGCTGTAATCGCCAAAACTCAGGCGGGTAAGGCCTTTGCCATCTAAACCCGCTTTATAAAAATCAAAACGGGCCGAGTTTTCTTTACGGGCCTTGAAGTAAACTATGTTTGATTTGCTATCGATCTTTATTATACTGGTTCCCCAAAAATTGCCGGTAGTGATGGGGTTCTTTAACTGGCCGTTATTATCGTAATAGTACAGGTTTTCCCAGCCATCGCGATCACTTTTTACAATACAACCTTTACCGGCAGGCAGGAAGGTGATGCGTTCACTTTCGTCCAGGTCGATCCAGGTAGTTTGCTTTTCATCGTACACTTCTTTTTTGCGTCCATCAGTAAGGCTAATGCTGTAGAACTTCAGGTTGTTTTGTTTGCGGTTCATCCATTGAACCCATAATTGTCCGTCGGGCGACCAGGCGGGCGCGCCGAAGTACTGATCGTCCTGGGCATTGAAATCGGCCCAAACAATAGCGCCGGGTTCAACGGAAGCGATACCAATTTTAACCTCGGGGTTTTTATCACCTGCCTTGGGATAGCGGGTATTTTCCAGGTAGCCGTGCTGTCCATCAGCCACATAAATAGGAAATACCGGTACCTGCGATTCATCGAAGCGCATAAAGCAAAGGTGTTTGCTGTCGTCGCTCCACCAAAATGCTTTATACCTGGTAGCGCGGCCAAGGATCTCTTCATAATATACCCAGCTGGAGTAGCCGTTCAAAATGGTCAAAGAGCCATCAGTGGTCAATTGGGACTCTTTGCTGGCGGCTACATTGTATATATACAGGTTGTTGTCCTTTTTAGTGTAGGCTGCCCATTTTTTATCGGGGGAGAAGGTGATATTCACTCCGCCGGAAATGTTGGTAGAAGGTTGCAGCTGGGCCATATCCATATCGGGATAGGGAACTGCTTTTCCGCTTTTTACATCAACCATGGTAGTGGAGGTGTGGCCGTCGGCCTCCTTCTGGGTAAGCAGATAATGGGAATCATCTGCCCAGCCCTTCACCATTGGTAGTTGTTTAACAACATTGGTTTCACCGTTCTTGAAGATCTGGTCGAAGGTGTAATTCTGCTTTTGAGCATGGGTAGAAATAGTAATCAATAGCAGGAATGGCAATAACCTGCCCTTTATAGCAGCCCTTTTCATGTAGTATGTTTAAATTATTTAACTCGAAAATTAGCTATTTAGATAATTTGGCGGCATTTTCATGGCTGAGTGGTTGAATCGATTGACAGTAGGTAACCCCGACGAGTCGGGGCAGGCTATGTAACTACTTAACTTCTTGCATATCAACCAACTTCTTATAGAAACCATGCTGACTAATTAAGGTATCGTGCGTACCCCGTTCTACGATCCTGCCTTTTTGCAATACGATTATCTCATCGGCGTGGCGGATGGTGCTTAACCGGTGGGCAATCACAATGCTGGTGCGGTTCTCCATCATTTTATTGATGGCATCCTGAACCAGTCGCTCGCTTTCCGTATCCAAAGAGGAAGTGGCTTCGTCGAGAATGAGAATGGGTGGGTTTTTTAAAACGGCCCGGGCAATGGTCAGGCGCTGGCGTTCGCCACCACTTAGTTTGCTGCCGCGGTCGCCTATATTGGTTTGATAGTTCTCTTCTTTTTTCATGATGAAATCGTGGGCATTGGCCACGAGGGCGGCCTGCTCAATTTCAGCAATATTGGCTACGGGATTGCCCAGGGATATATTGGCGGCAATGGTATCGTTGAACAGGATAGGCTCCTGGGTTACAATACCCATTTGATCGCGCAGGGACAACAACGAATATTCCTTGATGTTAACCCCATCTATCAGCAATTCGCCGGTAGTGGCGTCATGAAAACGGGGCACTAGGTCGGCCAGGGTACTTTTACCGGCGCCGGATGAACCTACAAGGGCAACGGTTTTACCCTTTTCAACAGTTAGGTTGATATTATCGAGAATGGTTACGTCGTCGTATTTAAAGGTTACATTTTTGAACTCGATCTTGCTGCCAAAGCTTTGCAGTTGACGGGGATTATCCGCCTCTTTCACTGTCACAGGCGCTTGTAATACTTCTTCAACCCGGTCGATGGCTGCAGCGCCCCTGCGCATATTATAAAATCCCTGAGAAAGCGATTTTGCCGGCTGAATGATCTGGGAAAATACGACCAGATAGGTTATAAAGGCTTCGGATGTCAATCCCCCTTTGTGGGCAAATACCATATACCCACCAATAAGGAGAATGCAGCAAAAGATCACAACGCCCAGGAATTCAGACATGGGAGAGGCCAGATCACGCTTGAATGCCATTTGTATCCGCAATTTGTTCAGCAGGTCATTAGTGCCCACAAAGCGGTCACGCATCAGCTTCTCGGCATTGAAGGCTTTTACCACCCGCAGGCCGCCAAGCGTTTCGTCGAGAATGCTTAACATTAAGCCCTGTTGTTCCTGCGCCCTGCCAGATTCTCTTTTCAGACTTTTGCTTACCCGGCCCAAAACAAACCCGGCCAGGGGTAACATTACCAGCATCACCAGCGATAAAAGGGGACTTAAAAAAATAAGCATGCCCAGTACTATAATGATGTTTAACGGGTCCTTTATCAATCCTTCCAGGGCGCCAATGATACTCCATTCTATCTCATTCATGTCGTTACTCATGCGCGACATCATATCGCCCTTACGTTGTTCGGTAAAATAGCTAACCGGCAGATCGAGGATCTTATCGTACAGGTCTTCCCTGAACCTGGTCATGATACGGTTCCGAAGTGGGATCAACATGCGGAAACCAAGGTATAGAAACAGATTCTTAAATAATATAGAAAGAATAATGGTGATACATATGGCTATCAGGGCCTGAGGATACCCATAATGAAGGATCAGGTATGACAGCCCATACTTTAACTGGCCTAGGATCCCTTCTGAATTCATGGTAAAGGGAGGCCTTATAGTGAGCGGTTTTTCCTTGGAAAACAACAAATTTAAAAAAGGGGCCAGCATCGTCAGTGAAACCAGGGAGAAAATAATAGATAATACATTGAACACCAGGTAACCTGTAATTCTGCTTTTCTGGTTTCGGAGATAAAAGAAAATCCTTGAAAATCGCTTCATGAATCAGTTAAATAATGAGTAAACGGTGCAAAGTAACTAATTTTACGGCTATTAAACCGTTAAGGAAATGCAAGAAGGGAAACGCCAAAAACAGGTGGGAAGTTTATTAAACGAAGAATTAAATTTAATTTTTCAGCGATTGGGGCTGGGTATGATCGATGGGGGTATGGTATCCATATCATCCGTAAAGCTTACGCCCGACCTGCTGGAAGCCCGCATATACCTGAGTTTGTTCCAGGTAAAGGATGCAGACAGCACCCTGAAAAAGATTGAAGAAAGAGGCTGGGAAATAAAAAGAGAGCTCGCAGCACGCGTGGCCAAACAGTTACGGCGTATGCCCGAACTGAGGTTCTTTCTCGACGATACGCTGGACCATGTGTTTAAAATGGAGGAATTGTTCAGGAAGATCAATCCAGACGACGAAACGAATAAACAATAGAATAGATTATAGTACCCAAAACACATACTATTGAACTTTCTCTTTGCCTGGCGATATTTTAAAGCAAAAAAAAGTACCAATGCCATCAATGTAATTGCGTGGGTAAGCATTGTTGCCATTATGGGTATTACGTTTGCTTTTATTGTAGTACTGAGTGTGTTCAACGGATTTGAAGGGTTGGTGAAATCGCTGTATTCTTCGTTCTATCCCGATATAAAGATCTCCGCCAAAACCGGTAAGACAATTGTTCTTACACCACAGCAGTTGCAAAAAATTGCTGCGATAAAAGGGGTGCGTGCTTATAGCCTGGTAGCGGAAGAAAAAACATTACTTATAAATGGCGATGTGGTGGTGCCCGTTAATCTCAAAGGGGTTGATACTTCTTATGAATCGGTAACGGGGGTGGCGCAGAAACTGATCCGGGGTAATTTTCAAACCGGTAGTGCAGATGAGCCATCGCTGGTATTGGGCAATGGGGTTGAAAATGCCGTGGGTATTGAAAGCGACAAATATCTTTATCCGCTTTCAGTATATGCGTTTAAGCGCGGGATGAATTTCAATGCGGCTGATCCTTATCAGTCGGTACAGGCAGCCAGGATCGTTACCTCCGGTACTTTTCTTATACAGCAGGATATCGATAATCAATACGCCATCACCAATCTTGATTTTATGAAAGGATTGATGGGACTAAAATCTGATGAATACAGCAGTCTTGAGATAGGGCTCCATGGCAGCGTAGATATAGACGATGTACAAAAGGAAATACAGCAGTTATTGGGGACAACCTATTCAGTAGAAACAAAGTATGGTCAAAATCAAAGCTTATACAGTGTGATGAGCCTTGAGAAATGGGCCATCTATGGCATACTTACCCTCATGCTGATCGTAGCTGCCTTTACCATGATCGGCAGTTTGACCATGCTGGTAATGGAAAAGCAAAAGGACATCCAGGTGTTGAAATCGATGGGCGCTAATAATAAATTGATACAAAAGATATTTTTGACCGAGGGGTTACTGTTAGCAGGTATTGGAAGTGTGGGCGGAATAATATTAGCGGTGCTCTTCTGCTGGGCCCAGGTTAAGTACAAAATTATTGCAATTCAGGGCGGCACCTTTTTAATTGATTACTACCCGGTACAAATAGTTGCTTCTGATTTTTTACTGGTATTGCTGACCGTATCGCTGGTAGCTTTTCTTGCCTCCTGGTTCCCTTCTCGCCGGGCAGCGCTGCAGCCAATTGAATTGAGGAGTTAAGAAGCTGAGGGTTAGAGTTATATGTGATTGCATAAAAAAATGTTATAAGAGGTTACTTATTTGTAATTTTTCATATATTTGTGGTGCAGGGGGCTACGGCCCACTGCCTCCGCTGATGGCCGGTTACTCTCAAGAGGGTAACCGGCCGCCCAGTTTTTAGAGGTGAATAAGTAATGAATTTGAACATACACAAAACAAAAAAGGCCCCCGACATTTCGGGGGCCTTTTTATTATATAGCTTCTTATTAATAGTCACCAATAGTTTCAGGTAATTGAGCAAGGGCTGATGCCAGCTGCTCATCGTTGGGAGCAATACCATGCCATTCGTGGTGACCTTCCATGAAGTCAACACCGGCACCCATTACTGTTCTCATTAAAACAACAACTGGTTTGCCTTTACCGGTATGTTTTTTAGCTTCTTCCAAACCTGCTACTACTGCGTCGATATCGTTTCCTTTGTCGAGGCGCACTACATCCCAGCCAAAAGCTTCGAATTTAGCGCCGAGGTCGCCCAGCTTCATTACTTTATCGGTAGGTCCGTCAATTTGCTGGCCATTCCAGTCAATAGTTGAAATCAGGTTATCAACACCTTTGGCGCCCGCGAACATGATAGCTTCCCAGTTCTGACCTTCGTCAAGTTCTCCATCGCCATGTAAAGTATATATTGTAGTATTCTCGCCATTGAGTTTTTTGGTCAAAGCGGCGCCTATGCCTACGCTCATACCCTGGCCAAGAGAACCAGAAGCTATGCGAATACCAGGCAGGTGCTCATGCGTTGTAGGGTGACCCTGTAAGCGGGAGTCAATTTTACGAAAAGTAGCCAGTTCTTTTACGTCGAAATAACCCGCACGGGCTAAAGTTGAGTAAAATACCGGGGAAATATGTCCGTTTGATAAAAAGAAAACATCTTCATTGCGGGCGTCCATATCAAACTGCGGATTATGCTTCATTACCTTGAAGTATAAGGCGGTAAAGTACTCGGTACAACCCAATGACCCACCTGGGTGACCACTGGCGCAACCATGAACCATACGAACTATATCCCTGCGAATTTGTGTAGCAATGTCCTTTAAAGCTGGCATAGCACGATTAAAATTTGGGTGCAAAACTACAGGAATTGTTTTGTATCAATAAATCAAATTAAACTTTCCCAATATTTTTATGTCAAAAGCCGTTTTATAACGGGATTTCCTGATTAAGATAAGTGGTATTATGGTTGGAAATTCGAAAATACGCTGTAATTTGCCGTGCTTTGTTTAGTGTGTGCCCAACCGGCCCGATTAGTAGCGCGTATTATAATTCCAAGACTAAAATCAGGCTGATGTTTGATGTATTATTTTCTATAGCTATTTCATTCGCAATTACCTTTTTAGCTATCCCGGTAATTATTACCGTTGCAGAACAGAAAAAATTATTTGACATTCCTGACGAAAGAAAAGTGCACCAAAGCCCTATTCCTTCATTAGGAGGCCTTGGGATATTTGCCGGATTTATGCTGGCTTGCCTCATTGCCATTCCTTACCAGTCTGCAACCGACTTTCAATACTACTTTTCGGCAGCATTTGTAATCTTCTTCCTGGGCTTGAAAGATGATATTCTGGTAATATCGCCTATCAAGAAATTTATTGGCCAGGTACTGGCTGCCTTCCTCATCATTTACAAAGGAAACATTCAGATAAAAAGCATGTATGGCTTTATGGGCATACATGAGCTGCCCGAAATGTTCAGCCTGTTGTTAACTTACCTCACCATCATCGTTATTATAAACTCTTTTAATTTGATAGATGGGATTGATGGCCTCGCTGGTACATTAGGGTTAATGGCTTCTACCGTCTTTGGTTTTTATTTCTTACAGGTTAATATGCTGCCTTATTCTATACTGGCCTTTTCACTGGCCGGCAGCCTGATGGCTTTCCTGATATTCAATTTTCAACCGGCAAAGATATTCATGGGCGATACGGGATCGCTTCTCATTGGATTGGTGAATGCCATCCTGGTTGTGAAGTTTATCAACGTGGCCAATCAAACCGATATAGCAGTACCTGTACTTGCATCACCGGCTATCAGTGTCGCCATACTGGTTATACCTCTAATGGATACGTTACGGGTGTTTGCGATAAGAGCTTTTCACCGCCGCTCACCATTTAGTCCGGATAGAAATCACATTCACCACCTGCTACTCGACAGAGGTTATTCACACCGGTCTATAACCCTGACGCTGGTATCGATCAATATCGTGTTTATCGTGGCCGCTTATGCAGGCCGTAACCTGGGTTGCACCTGGATCATTCTGGCCATATTGATCGTATTCTTCTCTGGCATTGCGGCCCTGTACTATACCCGGCCGCGTGCACGCCTGTATGTTGCCAAAACGCTGGAGGCGACCGATGGAGAATTGAAAAACCCCAAGATCGTTCCCCTCACTACCGATACCATTCTGGAACACAAGAATTAAAGCTGATATCATTGATTGCCTGCTTAGCCATACACCAGCTAAAAATTTTGTAGGTTTGCAGGCATTTAATATTTCTTCCTATGTCAGATGAATTAAATATTATTACGGAATCAGCCCAGGAGAACATGGACAGAGCCATTAGTCACCTGGAAACAGAATTAGTAAAAGTTCGTGCCGGTAAAGCCAATCCAAACCTGGTTGACGGCATTGTAGTGGATTATTATGGAACGCCTACACTAATTAGCCAGGTTGGAAATGTTTCGGTAGCCGATGCGCGCACCTTAACCATTCAGCCCTGGGAAAAAAATATGCTGCAGCCCATTGAGAGGGCCATTATTGCCGCCAACATTGGTATCAATCCCCAGAATGACGGAAATATGATCAGGTTGTTTATGCCGCCGTTAACAGAGGAAAGGCGTAGAGAACTGGTAAAAAGAGCACAGGGTGAAGGCGAGCATTCAAAAGTAGCCATCCGTAACATCCGCCGCGATGCCATGGAAGGGGTTAAAAAATTACAAAAGAACGGGTTGAGCGAAGATGCGTGCAAAGATGCTGAAAAGAACATCCAGGAAATGACCGATCGCTATATTTCGCTGGTTGATAAACACCTGGTTGCGAAAGAAAAAGAAATTATGACCGTTTAATTCCCGAAATAAGAAGCAGGAGGTAAGAAGTAAGAAACTCGCTTATTTCATATCTCCTGCTTTTTTAATTTATCTTGTATTTCTTACTTCCTGCCTCTTCCTTTCTGCTTCCTTCTGCTTCCTTCTTCTTCCATCGGGTAGTAACATATACACCTGCTAAAATAATTACCAATCCCACTATTTGCCACCCGTTAATAGTTTCCCCGGCAAGCACGCCCCACGATAAAGCAATAAACGGAATACCATAAGTGACCATAGAGGCAAACAAACCACCGGAACGTTTTATCAGGATATAAAAAAGAATAGTGGCCACGGCCGTTCCCATAATGCCTAATACTGAAGATGCACCGCTTGAAAAGAGTACGCCTGATTGAGTGAGGGGAAGGGAAAAATATCCGGTGACCCAAAGAATTATTAAACAGGGCAACAGCAACATAGCAAAGCTTACCGCCACCACAGCCAGGGAGCCAACTTCGTGTAAATGACGGCCAACCAGGTTAATATTCAACCCATATAAAACTGTTGCCACTAATGCAAAGCTGGAATAGGAGAGGTATTGCATGTTTACACTACCTTTTGCAAACAGCATCACCAGCATACCACTGATGGCGATCAGTACCCCAATTAATTTGTGCAGTTGAAATACCTGGCCAAAGAATAACAGCCCGGTAAATATGGTAAAAACCGGGGTTAGTGAATTAAGGAAACCCGCCAGGCTACTATCGATCTTTGTTTCGGCAATACAGAACAAATAAGCAGGAAAGAAACTTCCTAATACACCCGATAAAAAAACATATCCCAGCTTGTTGGGCGGAATATTTTTCCATAGGCGAACGGCTACCGGCAATAACACTACCCCCGCACTGAGGATGCGGATAGTAGCCACCTGGTAAGGAGTTAAATGTTTTATTCCCTCCTTCATCAGGATAAAAGAACTTCCCCAAATGACGCAAAGTGCCGCAAAAACAATTCCATTGATAAGGGCTCCCCTGTAGGTTGACATGCAAATATTTGTTCAAAAATCAGGTATTAACTTTGAAATGTAATAATTTGAAATAAACATATTTACATGGCTAATATAAAACTGAAGGAAATCAGTACCCGGGCGCCTAAAGATTGGGACAAGGAAGAAACAAAAGAAAAGACGGCCGGCATACTGGCAAAGCTAGATGAACTACAGAATTTGTTATATGCTGAATCGAAACATTCGGTGCTGGTGATCTTGCAGGGTATGGATGCCAGTGGTAAAGACGGGCTTGTAAGAAAGGTGTTTACCAGTATGAATCCGCAGGGCGTAAATGTTCATTCGTTTAAGGTACCCACAGCCGAAGAGCTGAGTCATGATTTTTTATGGCGCATACATGCGGCAGCTCCGCCTAAAGGCATGATCCAATTGTTTAACCGCTCGCATTACGAAGATGTACTGGTGACCAGGGTGCACAAAATGATAGACGATAAAACAGCCAAAAAGCGCATGAAAGCCATCAACGATTTTGAGCAGTTGTTGGTGGAGCATAACAATACCCATATATTAAAATTCTATCTGCATATCTCGCCGGAAGAACAGGAACAGCGCTTGCAGGAACGGATTCACAATCCCTCCAAACAATGGAAGTACAACGAAAAAGATTTTGAGGAAGCCAAATTATGGGACGAGTACATGACAGCCTATGAGGATTGTTTTGAGCATTGTAACGATGTACCCTGGACTATTGTGCCCGCCGATCAAAACTGGTATAAAGAACATATTATAGCCCATGCGCTGTTAAAAACGCTGGAGAAACTCAATATGCAATTCCCCGGATTGAAAAAAGAATAAGAGGGAATTATTGTATGTTTGAAGCTAATGGTTTAAAATTTTAATATATTAGGTATAAATATCATTAACAACTAAAACTATATTTTATGGGAATGATGAAAGAATTCCGGGAGTTTGCCCTGAAAGGCAACGTAGTTGACCTGGCAATTGGTGTTATCATTGGCGCGGCATTTAGCAGTATTGTTAGTTCGTTGGTTGATGATGTTATTACCCCGCTGTTATTAAAACCTGCTTTAGAGGCGGCTAATCTGCAAGACTTAGATAAGTTCGTAGTATTCGGAACCGTTAAGATCGGTAAATTTTTATCGGCTGTACTTAAGTTCCTGATTGTTGCTTTCATCTTGTTCCTCATTGTAAAAGCTATTAACCGGTTCAAGAAAAAAGAAGAGGCGGCAACCGCAGTTACACCCGAGGATATAATTTTATTGCGCGAAATAAGAGATGCATTAAAGAAATAACCAATGCGGTTTTATATTTGCAAGGCATTTTGATAATCGTCAAAATGCCTTTTTTTAATCTATTAATTATTAATATGAAGAAGCTGGCACTGGCCGTAGCTGTTCTATGCATAACAGTTACCACTACTGCACAAGACAAAACTGTTCAGGAGTTAAGAGGTGAATCGGGAAAAACCATTAAGAAAGATGAAAGTGATACTACGGTTAAAACCTGGAAAACAGGTGGCATGTTCAACGTAACGCTGGGCCAAACATCGCTTACCAACTGGGCGGCCGGTGGCGACCAGTTCTCTTTCAACAGCAATGGATTATTTAACGCATATGCATTTTATAAAAAGGGTATCCATTCCTGGGATAATTCAATCGACCTGGAACTGGGTTATATAAATTCCACTTCGCTGGGTACGCGTAAAACCAACGACCGCATTGATGCCACCTCCAAGTACGGATGCCAGATCTTTGACCACGTGTCTTTAAGCGGACTGTTCAACTTTCGTACACAGTTCACTAATGGGTATAATTATCCCAATGACACTACTAAAGTAAAAACTTCCACCTTTCTTGCCCCGGCCTATGTGATCCTTTCGATAGGTTTGGACTGGAAACCTACCCCGAATTTTTCGCTCTTCGTTTCTCCTATTACTTCCCGTTGGGTAATTGTGAAAGACGATACCCTGTCGTCGAAAGGCGCTTATGGCGTAGATACCGGCAAAACCGTACGTAATGAAATTGGTGCTTATTTAACAGCCAACTATAATAAGGAAGTGATAAAAGGCCTGACTTATAAAGCCAAACTCGATCTGTTCTCCAACTACAAACACAATCCCCGGAACATCGACCTTTTTATGACCAACCTGCTTACCATGGCGGTGTACAAAGGATTTGGCTTTACTATTGGCTGCGATCTGATTTATGATGATGATGTAAAGATCTTTGGGAAAAACAAGGACGGGGCCCGCATGCAGGTGCGGCAGTATATAGGAATAGCCTACCAGCGAAAGTTCTAAATGATTGATTTTGAAGAGTGAAAAGCATGGCAAAAGCGTGCTTTTCACAAGTTATGTACAAAATGAGGCCGGGGTAGCCTGTAATTTTCTGCAATTGTTTTTTTGGCGTACGTTTGTTGGCTCCCGCCAATGTAGGGATGGGTTAAAAAAATTAGTAAGTGAGTCAAGCACCGTCATATCAAATTAAATTGCCTCAGTTTGAGGGTCCGTTCGACCTGTTACTGTTCTTTATTGAGCGGGATGAATTGGATATTTACAATATTCCTATCAGCAACATTATAAAGGATTTTCTTACATATATTCATGGCCAGGAGCAATTGAACATTGAGCTGTCGAGCGAGTTCATTTTATTCGTTTCCACCCTGATGCGCATTAAGGCCAGGATGTTGCTTCCACGTAAAGAACTGGATGCGCAGGGTAATGAAATAGATCCCCGCCAGGAACTGGTTGACAAGATCCTTGAATACAAACGCTTTAAGGAGGCGTCGGCGAAAATGGCCGAAATGGAAGCTATCCGCATGCTGATGGTGCGCCGCGGTAATTTGGCCAGGGAAATTGCGACCATTGGTGAGGAAAGCGGAGAGGGAACTGAAATTCAAACCATTACACTTTTCAAGTTGATGAAAACATTTGAAAAGGTAATGAAGCGGGTTGACCAGCGGAATGTAAAACCGGTGCATACCGTGGTGAAGTATCAATATACCATGGAAGAAAGCCGCGTATATGCGCTGGAAAAAGTGAAGAAAGAGAAGGTAATGCCGTTTGATAAGATCTTCGATATTTGCCAGGACCGGATACACGCCATCTTTATCTTCCTGTCGATGCTTGAGCTGATACAGATGAAATATATGACCATCATGGTTGGTGAAGGGCGTAATAACTTCATTATAGAGTTGAACGAAAACTGGGAACAGGACATAGATCCGGAACAACCCCCTATTAACCCTGGCGAAGATCCCGACAGACAACCGGAATCTGTATTATAAATTCTTACAGCCTCCCGATACATCGGGGGGCTGTTTAGTTTTTATCATAGATGTATAACAAGATCGGTTGTGGCGACTGGTCAATTATTTTTCCCAGCTTTTGTAAAAAAGCAGTTGATACCATGGGGCAGCCATCGCTTTGGCAAATAGGCAACGGATCAACCTCGTCATTGGGAACAGCCGTATAAGAATGCAGCACTACAAATCGTTTAAAAGCATTGCTATTGGTAGCATCCAGCCCATATAATTTATAAGCCCTTCCAAACCTGCCCGTGTATGGATAGCCGATCTTGTATCTTCCCAGTGATGTACAGCCGCAACCCACTTCATTCCCATACTGGCGGCCGTTAAGCCAGTCTTTGTTACAACGGCCATGCGCCACCAGTCCGGCATCAACAACCACATTCTTTGTAAGGTCAAACACAAAGAATCGGTTCTTCCCCGAGCCTACGCTCATATCAACCAGAAAACAGGTGCTGGTATTATATCCATTTTCTTTGGCATAGGCCAGCAAAGAACTGGCGTGCCCGTTTAACCGGGTGAGTATTTCCTTGTTTGAAATAGCTGCTACAGTATATGACGAATTGCCGGGCTTGAGCTTGGTGTAATACCAGGCCGCAGCAGTTAATAAAAAAACAAGAAACAGTGCCAGGGATAGAAACAGGATTCGTTTCATGTTGCAGGGTTATGGAGGAGTAAAGACGATGCAACTGCTTTATTCCATATAAGCCTGATGCCAATAAATTGTTAAAGGGAAAAAAGAACCGGCTACCAAAAGCTGGCGCCGGTTCTGTAGTATGTTTTATCAATTGGCGTTCTAACCTAATAATTGACTTACGGTAACCTTACCCTTCATCATTTCGCGCACGGCAGCGGCAATACCCGGTGCATCGTAACCACATTCGTGATACAATTCTTTGGGAGTGCCATGTTCAACAATGGCATCAGGGATACCTAATATTTTCACTTCGGCTTTATAGTTATGTTTTGCCATGAACTCCAGCACAGCGCTGCCAAAACCACCGGTAACAGTACCGTCTTCTACAGTAAGCACCTTGTCGTACCTGCTGAATACTTCGTGCAACAGCGCTTCGTCGAGCGGCTTAACAAACCGCATATCATAATGCGCGGGGTTCAGTCCATCCATTTTTAATTCGCGGATGGCGGTGGTGGCAAAGTTGCCGGGATGGCCAATGGAAAGAATGGCGATATCCTGACCATCTTTAAGCTTTCTGCCCTTGCCAATAGGAATTTCTTCAAAAGGCGTTCTCCATTCGGGCATTACACCCTGGCCGCGCGGATATCGGATCACGAAAGGCCACTGCATAGTATCCAGTTGAGCGGTATACATGAGGTTGCGCAATTCGCTTTCGTTCATGGGAGCGCTGATAACCAGGTTAGGAATACAACGCATAAAAGCTATATCGTAAGCGCCGTGGTGGGTAGAGCCATCTTCACCAACCAGTCCGGCCCGGTCGAGCACCATTACAACCGGCAGTTTTTGAATGGCTACATCATGTACTACCTGGTCGTAGGCACGTTGCATGAAAGATGAGTAGATATTACAGAACACCCGCATGCCCTGGGTGGCCATACCGGCGCTGAGAGTAACTGCGTGTTGTTCGCAAATGCCCACGTCAAAAGCACGGTCGGGCATTTTATCCATCATGAACTTGAGCGAAGAACCCGAAGGCATGGCAGGTGTTACGCCAAAGATCTTGTCGTTCTTTTCGGCCAGTTCAATGATGGTATGTCCAAATACATCCTGGTATTTGGGCGGTTGTGGGGTTTCGTATTTCTTTTTGTAGATCTCGCCGGTGATCTTGTCGAACAAACCGGGTGCATGCCAAAGCGTTTGTTCTTTTTCGGCCAGGGCATAACCCTTTCCTTTCACCGTAAGTACGTGTAACAATTTGGGGCCGGGGATCTTTTTCAGGTCCTGCAGGGTATCAACCAGCTTGGTGATGTTGTTGCCATCGATAGGACCAAAATACCGCAGATTCAACGCTTCAAACAGATTACTGCTTTTGCTGATAAAGCCTTTGATGCTATGCTCCAGCTTGCTGGCCATTTCGCGGGTAAAATTCTTACCAACGGGTAATTTACCCAACGCCTTCCAGATATCATCTTTCAGGCGGTTATACGTATGAGAAGTAGTGATATCGGTTAGATATTCCTTGAGCGCGCCCACGTTGGGGTCGATGCTCATACAGTTATCGTTCAGAATAATGAGTACGTCAGAATCGGCTACGCCCGCATGGTTCATCCCTTCAAACGCCAAACCGGCGGTAAGGGCGCCATCACCAATCACAGCAACGGATTTGCGGTTCTCACCCTTGTATTTGGCAGCCATGGCCATGCCAAGCGCGGCGGAAATAGAAGTGGATGAATGGCCTACGCCAAATGTATCGTATTCACTTTCGTTGCGTTTGGGAAAGCCGCTGAGACCGTGGTATTTACGGTTGGTATGAAATTCATCGCGGCGGCCGGTGAGGATCTTATGGCCGTATGCCTGGTGCCCTACATCCCAAACCAGTTGGTCGTAAGGTGTATTGTAAATGTAATGTAACGCTACGGTAAGCTCTACCACACCCAGACTGGCGGCAAAATGCCCACCATGTACACTTACTACATCGATAATGTACTGCCGCAATTCATCACTAACCTGATGTAACTGTTCTCTGGTCAACTGCTTAAGATCGGCTGGGGAATTGATGGTAGTCAACAATGGGCCGGGTGTAATGTCCATTTTAGCAACTAGATTTAGTAACAAAATTGATTCACAAAAATACAGCTTTAAAGCATGAGCCCTAATAATGTCAATATTTTAACAGAACAAAAAAGCAGGCCAGGGTACAATAACTTACCACTTGTAAATTACAAGCCTGATTCCCTGACAATTTCGCTACTTTGTAGTGCCGGTAACCTATTTATACGGCCATATATCCCAAATACAAATACAAAGTGGGCTAATTGCCTAGCTTTGTTGAAGTTCCAACAAGTATGATGAAGAAGAGAATTCCATATTACTGGCTTTGCCAAATTGGTGGCTGGAGTGCGTTTATTTTAGTGTATATTTTTTTCTATCTGACCCTTCGTACAGGGATCCAGCCTTCTTTTTATAAGATGCTGGTTTCTGAGGCGCTGGTTGGGTTTATTATTACCCATGTAATGCGGGTGGTAATTTTAGAGTCCAGGCTCGTTGACCGTCCGGTGAATGAGCAGGTTATGTATATAATTTTGATTTCCATTATGTTCACCCTGATCTATGGGTCCACAACGGCCCAGGTGGAGGAATGGATGGGAATTGAATCGGAAAAGCAGCGCCAGCTTTCTTTTCTGAACAAGGTGATCCGGATCTCGCTGGGGTATTTTTTCATAATCATTGTGTGGAACCTGATCTATTTTGCCTATCACTATGTGGTAAGAACGCGACAGGCGCAGTTGGATAAGATCAGGCTGGAATCGCTGGTAAAAGAACTGGAGCTGAAAACCATAAAATCGCACATCAACCCGCATTTCATTTTTAATGCGTTGAATAGCATACGGGCGTTGATCGATGAAAATCCCAACCGGGCCCGCAATGCCATTACCGAACTCAGTAATATCTTACGCAGTAGTATGCAGGCCGAAAAGGTAGAAACGGTTCCTTTTGAAAGGGAGCTGGGCATTGTGAAAGATTACCTGGCACTGGAATACATCCGCTTTGAAGACAGGTTGAAGATAGAATACCAGATAGATGAAGATACCCTTGACCAACCGGTGCCGCCGATGATGTTGCAAACGCTGGTAGAAAACGCGATAAAACACGGTATTGGAAAACAAATACATGGCGGTGTGGTTAGGGTGATCTCCGATTTTAAAGAGAACTGCCATGAAATGGTGGTACTGAATACGGGTCACCTGAATGGACATGTGAAGGAAGGCGATGGCTTTGGCTTGTTCAGCACCAAAAACCGGTTGCAATTATTGTTTGGTGAAAAGGCTAACTTTGAAATAAAGCAAGTGGGATCTGACATGGTGGAAGCCCGCATACTGATCCCTGTTGAAATAAAATAAAACCAGTTATGATAAAAGCCATCATTATCGACGACGAACGGCTGGCCAGAAGTGAACTGCGGAAACTGCTTATGGACTTTCCCGAAATTGAAGTAGTGGCAGAGGCAAGCAACGCCGGTGAAGGAGTTGAAAAAATAGAGAACATAAATCCAGATCTCATTTTTTTGGATATACAAATGCCTGGTAAAACCGGTTTCGATATGTTGTCGGAACTGGATAAAGCGCCCCTTGTAATTTTTACCACGGCTTATGATGAATATGCGTTGAAAGCATTTGAAGTAAACGCGCTCGATTACCTGTTGAAGCCGGTAGAACCCAAACGACTGGCCGATGCCATTCAAAAATTGCACTTGCAGGAAGAGCGCGAGCAGGGCCCCATGGTACCTGTAAATTTTAACCGTAGCATTTTAAGTGAGAATGACCAGGTGTTTGTAAAAGATGGCGAGCGTTGCTGGTTTGTAAAGCTGTCGGATATCCGGTTGTTTGAAAGTGTGGGCAACTATGCCAAAGTATACTTCGGGCCCAATAAGCCGTTGATCTTAAAATCACTGAATGCTTTGGAAGAAAGGTTGGATGAAAAAACATTCTTCAGAGCTAACCGTAAACATATTGTGAACCTGCGGCTGATTGATAAAATTGAGCCGTACTTCAACGGCGGGTTATTGCTGGAATTGAAAGGCGGGGAAAAGATAGAAGTGAGCCGTCGCCAAACGGTGAAGTTCAAAGAGATGATGAGTTTATAATAGAAGAAATTTGTTAAAAAACATAATTCATGGTTAAGCGCTGTTCGTACTTTATCCTATTGTTGCTGGTAAAGCAAACTGCATTTTCACAATCAATCAATAAGATCATTAACGCCAAAGAAGTTGAGCGTATTGAAAAAACGCTGTCTGCCGATGACATGCGTGGCCGCAGGGCGTTTTCTCCCGAAATAGACAAAGCTGCTGACTTTATTGCCGCTGAATTTAAAAAGGCGGGTTTAGAACCCGGTAATGGCAGCTCCTTCTTACAGGAATTTGCCATGTTCCATAATAAGCCTGTTTCTGTTAGTGGTACCATGAATGGCAAAACACTCGATGAAAAGAGTGTAGCCGTGCTTTCTGCCAAAGAAGCGTTATCGGTTAACCAGTCATCAGGATTTAAACAGATAGTTGTTAAAGCGCACGATACGCTGCCAACTATATTGATGAAGTTACGGCGCGAAGGCGGCAATTACCTGTTGATGGTTGATACGGTACATCGCGCATTGTTTGAAAGAATAAAAAGAGGTTCGCTGTTCACTCCCAAGGGCGATATCGTAATGGTATTGTTGCCCGAAGAAGCAGGCGAATATTCCATCCAGTATAAACAAACCGTTGACAGCAGACCGCTGAAAAATGTGATTGGGGTACTGCCAGGTAAGTCTAAGAAAGAAGAGTATGTGATCTTCTCAGGTCACTACGACCACCTGGGAGTAGGTAAAGCCAATGCAGCAGGCGATAGCATCTTCAATGGCGCCAATGACGATGCAGCGGGCACTACTGCCGTGATTATGCTGGCCAATTATTTTGCCAAACAGAGGAAGAATGAACGCACACTTGTATTTGTAGCTTTTACGGCTGAAGAAAGCGGTGGGTTTGGCTCTCAATATTTCTCCCAGAATTTCAATCCCGACCAGGTAATGGCGATGTTTAATATTGAAATGATTGGTACCGATAGTAAATGGGGCACCAACTCAGCCTTTATTACCGGTTACGAAAAAACCGATATGGGCAAGATATTGGAGAAGAATCTGGAAGGAACCGATTTTAAATTCTATCCTGATCCATATCCCGATCAGCAATTATTTTACAGAAGTGATAATGCCACGCTGGCGAGGTTAGGTGTTCCGGCTCATACCATTTCTACTTCAAAAATGGATAGCGAGAAATTTTATCATACGCAGGAAGATGAAATTGAAACGCTCGATATGAATAATATGGCGGCCATTATCAGGGCCATAGCTATTAGTTCTACTTCTATTGTTGCGGGGAAAGATTCACCTACAAGAGTTGCTGCTGAAAGTCTGAGAAGATAAATAAATTACTGCGCCTTCGCGAAGCTTCAGCGAAGCAAGGCCGGGTGCGCCAATTACAGGGCACCCGGTAGCTTATAACTAGAATTTCTTTATCACATCATCCATTACTTCCACAATCTCTTTATTGCATAAGTTACCGATGCTGCCTTCATGCACGTGGTGGAGTTGTTTTTTATAATCGAAGTTGAATTCGCCTTTCTCAATTTGATTACCTACTTCTTTATACGCTTCACGGAAAGGAATGCCTTTGTTCACCAGTTCATTCACTGCTTCCACACTAAACAGGTATTTGTATTTCTCATCATCCAGGATATTGCTTTTAACCGACAGGTTCTCCAGCATTAACCGGGTCATTTGTAAACAGGCTTTTAGTTCTTCAATAGCCGGGAATAATATTTCCTTGGTCAATTGCAGATCGCGATGATAACCAGAAGGCAGGTTGGCCAGTAATAAAGCCAGTTCGTTAGGCACAGCCTGCAGGCGGTTGCATTTAGCCCTTATCAGTTCAAACACATCAGGGTTCTTTTTATGCGGCATAATGCTACTGCCGGTTGTTAATTCCGTTGGGAAGGAAATAAAGCCAAAGTTCTGGCTGATATACAAACAGCAATCCATGGCCAGGCGGCCAATGGAACCGGCCACACCAGCAACGGCCGTGGCAATAACTTTTTCGGTTCTGCCCCGGCTCATTTGTGCGTATACCGAGTTCCAGTTTAAGGTTTTGAACCCTAATAATTCGGTAGTGCGTCTTCTGTTCAATGGAAAAGAAGAACCGTATCCGGCGCCACTGCCTAATGGGTTCTTATTGGCTACCTGGTAAGCAGCCACCAGTAGTTCCATATCATCAGTTAAACTTTCTGCATAAGCGCCCAACCACAATCCAAAGGAAGAAGGCATGGCGATTTGCAAATGCGTGTAACCGGGTAGCAATACATTCTTGTGTTTTTCACTCAGCGAATGAAGCATGCTAAAAAGCGAAGAAACATTCCTGGAAACAGTTTGAAGCTCTTCCTTTATAAAAAGTTTCAGGGCCGTAAGCACCTGGTCGTTCCTTGACCTCGCTGTATGGATTTTTTTCCCGGTGTCGCCCAGTTT